>NZ_BAAIGC010000004.1:0-278213 GCF_054653495.1 Nocardioides sp. AN3 | reverse complement strand
ACGTTCTTGCCGGGCAGCATCAACGGCGCGGACTTGATCCGGGCCGAGAGCTTGAGGAAGGCCACGATGGAGCCGGTGAAGGTGACCGCACCGATGAAGATGCCGATGAAGACCTCGGCATGGTGGATGCGCAGCAGGCTGTCCTCGGCGAAGACCTGCACGATCGGGTGGCGTTCGACCTCGAGGTAGCCGTTCCAGCCCACCAAGACCGCGGCCAGTCCCACAAAGGAGTGCAGCAGCGCGATCAGCTCCGGCATGCCGGTCATCTCGACGATCCGGGCACGCCACAGCCCGATCGAGGCGCCGATCGCGACGGCCACCAGCAGGAGCACGATCGAGAGGGTGCCGCCGGCGTTGATGGCGTCGCTGGTCGCGTTGTCGACGAAGAGCACGAAGGTCGCGACCAGGGCGATGGTCATGCCGGCGATGCCGAAGGTGACCCCCCGGCGAGCTGTCTCGTGCTTGGACAGGCCGGCCAGCGACAGGATGAAGAGCAGGGCCGCGACGATGTAGGCCGCGGTGGCGATCGAGGAGGCGCTCATTAGTTCTCCCCCTTGAGAGGTTCACGCCGGAACATGCCGAGCATGCGTCGGGTCACGGCGAAGCCGCCGAAGACGTTGATGGACGCCAGCAGCGTCGCGATGAACGCGAGCGTGCGGATCGCGTTGTCGTCGACCGCCAGCTGCAGGAACGCGCCGACCACGATGATCCCGGAGATCGCGTTCGTCACCGACATCAAGGGCGTGTGCAGCGCGTGGTGCACGTGCCCGATCACGTAGTAGCCGACCACGACTGCGAGCACGAGCACGGTGAAGTGCTGCGGGATCGGCTGGGGCGCTCCTGCGTTGACCAGGAACAGCACGGCGAGGCCGAGGACCATGAGGCCGAGCTTGGCCTGCGGCGACATCTGCCTCTTCGGCGCCGGTGTCGGCTTCTCGACCGGTGCCTCTGGCGGTTCTGCCGAGACCCGCACGGGCGGCGGCGGCCACAGCTTCTCCCCATCGTGGGACACCGTGACCCCCCGCTGGACGACGTCGTCGAGGTCGAGGACGACCTTGCCGTCCTTCGCGGGCGTCAGCAGCTTCATCAGGTTGACCAGGTTGGTGCCGTACAGCTGCGAGGCCTGGGTGGGCAGCCGCGCCGCGAGATCGGTGTAGCCGAGGATCGTCACACCGTTAGCGGTCACGATCCGCTGGTCGGCCACGCTGCCCTCGACGTTGCCGCCCATCCCTGCGGCCATGTCGACCAGCACCGACCCGGCCTTCATCGCCGCCACGTCGGCCGCCGTGAGCAGCTTCGGCGCCGGCCGGCCCGGGATGAGCGCGGTGGTGATGATGATGTCGACGTCGGCGGCCTGCTCGGAGTAGATCTCGGCGGCACGGGCGTTGTAGGCCTCGCTCGTCGCCGTCGCATAGCCCGTCCCGGACTGCTCCTGCACCTCGTCGACCACCACCTCGAGGTAGTCGCCGCCCAACGACTTGACCTGGTCGGCCACCTCGGGTCGCGGGTCGGTGGCCCGCACGATCGCGCCCAGCGACGACGCGGCGCCGATCGCGGCCAGGCCGGCCACACCGGCCCCGGCGACCAGCACCTTCGCCGGCGGCACCTTCCCGGCCGCGGTCACCTGCCCGGTGAAGAACCGGCCGAACTCGTGGGCCGCCTCCACCACCGCGCGGTAGCCCGCGATGTTCGCCATCGACGAGAGCACGTCCAGGGACTGCGCCCGGCTGATCCGTGGCACCGCGTCCATCGCCAGCGCGGTCACCCCTGCCGCCGTCAGCGCGTCGACCAGGTCCTCGTTCAACGCCGGAGCGAGCAGGCTGACCAGGATCGTCCCCGACTGCAGCTGACCGACCTCGCCGAGCGTCGGCGCGTTGACCCGGAAGACGACCTCGCCGCCCCAGGCCTCCCCGGCCGAGCCGAGCACGGCACCGGCGTCGACGTACGCCTCGTCGGTGAAGTTGGACAGCTCACCGGCTCCGCGCTCGACGAGGACCTCGTAGCCGAGCCCGACCAGCTGCCTCACCGTCGCAGGCGTCGCGGCGACCCGGGTCTCACCAGGTCGGGTCTCACGGGTCACTCCGATGCGCATCTACCAGGCTCTCCTGTCTGGCTCATACGGCCTAACGGACCGGGGCAACTGCTCGACCCGACTTCGACCTGCGAGCCGCAGTCAACTGCGAACACAAGGATAGCGCATTTGGCTGATTATCGTGTTGAGCTGGCCGCATACCGAAACATTCGGTACCATCTCCCGTGGCATGCAACGAGGGTCACATCAGGCATCGCCGGACCCTCCAAGGGTCCTGTAGGCCGACGAATGCGTGCTCTGTTTCGCCGCGGGCCTAAGGAGCAAAGCACGATGTATCGAGACGATCGACGAACCTTGCTAGTTCGTCGTGCTGGCTACGGGCGGCGGACCCCGTCGATGACGAACCTCGGTCCGGCGTTTGTCGCAGGAATCGCGTACGTCGACCCGGGCAACGTCGCCACCAACTTCACCGCGGGGTCCAAGTTCGGATACCTGCTCGTGTGGGTGGTGGTTGTCGCCAATGCAATCGCCGTGCTCGTGCAGTACCTTTCAGCCAAGCTCGGAATCGCAACCGGCCGCACGCTGCCCCAACTTTGCCGCGACGTATTCCCTCGGCGTGTTTCGTGGGGTCTATGGCTTCAGGCTGAGGCGGTGGCGCTTGCCACTGATCTTGCCGAGGTTTTGGGTGGCGCGATCGCGCTCAATCTCCTCTTCGGCGTCCCGCTCCTTGCAGGCGGCGTCATCACAGGAGCCGTCTCCTTTCTTGTCCTCTCACTGCAGACCCCTGAAACTCAGCGTCGATTCGAACGGGCCATCGTCTATTTCCTCGGCATGATCGTGTTTGGATTCGTTTGGGCAGCTGTTGCCGCTCAACCGAGCGCAAGCGGAGCGATCGGCGGCCTCACACCTCGGTTTGACGGCTCCGAGAGCGTGCTGCTTGCCGCGGGGATCCTCGGAGCCACCGTGATGCCTCACGCCGTCTACCTGCACTCGGCTCTCGTCCGAGACCGATTTGGTTCCCGCCTCGGCGACCCCGCTCGAAGGCGAGACCTGCTGCGTGCGACTCGTACAGATGTCCTCCTTGCGATGGCCGTGGCGGGCGCGGTCAATCTCGCAATGGTGCTCGCCGGAGCGGCAGCCCTGCAAGGATTGGGTCTGGACTCCCTTCACGCAGTGTACGGCGCCCTCGGAGGAATTCTTGGGCCCAGCACTGCGGTGCTGTTCGCAGTTGCCTTGCTTGCGTCAGGATTCGCGTCTTCGTCCGTCGGGACGTACGCGGGCTCGATCATCCTTGAGGGCTTTCTCCGCCGCCATATGGCGTTGCCAGTTCGGCGGCTGATCACCCTCATTCCAGCGTTGATGATCATCGCGGCCGGTCTCGAGCCAACGCAAATGCTCGTGATCTCCCAGGTGGTGCTCAGCTTCGGCATCCCGTTTGCACTCTGGCCGCTTGTGATTCTGACCAGCCGCCGGAGGGTCATGGGCGAGTTCGTGAACAAGCGCCGTACAACCTTCGCGGCGGCTAGCGCTGCGACGGTGATCAGCGCGTTGAATATCACATTGATCGTTCTAACTGTCCAGTGAAGTAGGTATACGCAGTGTCGGACAAACTCTCATTGGGCCTCCTCCAGCTTGGCGCACTTGCGCTGGGATGGGCCGGGCTGTACTGGTTCACCGCGCGATTGGTACCGCGCGACATGGTTATCCTGGAAGGGCGGAGGCGCCGGGTGCTCCAGGTCGTGCCTTGGGTGGCGGCGTTCGGAGCATTCACCGTAGTGATCGGAGCCTTGGGCCGACTCTGACGGAACAGGCTCCGCGGCGATGGCCCAAACCCCGCACTCGAGTCGGTCCCCGCGGACCCAGGAGGCTCACGTTGGCGTGTACATGGCATTCGATAACCGAAGTTCCTGCCCACCGTGTTCGGTCGGCCGTGACGGTCGGCACTTCGACGGCGACCGCCGGGGCCACCAGCATCTCGTCCGAGACGCACGCGAGATCGCTGAGACACTGAGGGCTGCGCGGCTGATCGCGGTGACATTCGACCCTCCCCCAGCGCAAGTGCGATTCGAGAGACAAGATGGTCGAGTGAAATGAGGACTGAAAACAATGCGAGCCGTGATTGTCGAGCAACCTGGCGGCACAGAGGCACTCAAGGTTCGGGACCTGGCCTCTCCAGACCCGGGTGCGGGAGAGATCCGAGTCAAGGTGTCGGCGGCTGGCGTCAACTTCATCGATATCTATGAGCGCACCGGCGCTTATCCACTCGTCACGCCGTTCATCGTCGGATCCGAAGGAGCCGGCCGGGTCTCGGCCGTCGGGCACGGCGTGACTGGGATAGCCGTCAACGACCGAGTGGCTTGGGCCCACGTGAAGGGCGCCGGCTACGCCGAACAGGTCATCCTCCCGGCGGA
The DNA here is from genome assembly GCF_054653495.1 of Nocardioides sp. AN3. NCBI lineage: Bacteria > Bacillati > Actinomycetota > Actinomycetes > Propionibacteriales > Nocardioidaceae > Nocardioides > Nocardioides sp. AN3. The sequence goes on along the minus strand of NZ_BAAIGC010000004.1, from coordinate 273,770 downwards.
ACGCGCAGTGCCGATTCCGGACGGCGTCCAGGACGATGAGGCGGCGGCTGTGCTTCTGCAGGGGATCACAGCCCACTACCTCAGCACTTCGACCTTTCCCGTCGGCGCTGACCACACCATCCTCGTGCATGCGGCCGCCGGTGGTGTCGGACTCCTGCTGACCCAGATGGCCGCTGCAAAAGGGGCACGCGTCATCGGGCTCGTTTCCACCCATGACAAGGGCCAGCTCTCGAAGGCGGCAGGGGCAACTCACGTCATTCGCACGGACGACGACTGGGCAGCCGAAGTTCGTGCCCTGACGGACGGCTGCGGGGTCGACGCAGTGTTCGACGGCGTCGGCCGAGCAACATTCGACGCGAGCATCTCGTGCCTGCGCCGCCGCGGCACCATGATCCTGTTCGGCGCAGCCAGCGGGCCCGTGCCTGCATTCGATCCACAGACACTCAGCCGCAACGGCTCGCTCTACCTCACTCGCCCAGCTCTTGGCGACTACATCGCCGATCGCGACGAGCTCATCGAGCGCGCAGGGTCCGTTCTCGCTGCTCTTGCGGCGGGTCGACTACGTGTCAGAGTCGGGGGCCGCTACTCGCTGGAGGAAGCCGCGTTCGCGCACGATGACCTGCACGCCCGCCGCACAACGGGGAAGCTCCTCATCGTCCCATGACCTGACCCCGGTGGGATCCCAGGACCAATCGCCGCCGGTTCCGAAACTTCGGAGTGGCCCCAAGCGCCGGCCCCATTCCCGCTAGCTAGCCCGGGATCCTTCACCGATCGGTGGCATGATCGGCGGCGCAACCACCGAAGTGTTGTTTAAACAGGGGACACTTGGGCTTGTCGAGCGAGCACTAGGCGTGACACTCGACGGTTAAAAGGCGACGAACAGGATTTCTTCTCGGCTGTACTTCAACCCTGGGTGCGCCGTCATGAGGTGCTCTTGCACCTTTTCGACCAGCCCGTCCTCGTCTTCAGCCGAGATCTGCGCTCCGCAAGGCAGGTGAGCCTTGTCTTTGTCATGACACACATTTGAGCACTCAACCATGTCAGTTGGAAGGCAGCCGCGCGGCAGGAGTGGCTCTGGCTGGCGGTCGCCCTGCCGTTTCCATCACCTCGTTGCCCACGTCTTCGGGCCATAAGATCGACACGACCCACCCCGAAGTCGCCTCCGTGCGTGTGATCGTGGCCGACGCTGTCACACACACCCGAGGTCCTGGGCTCCAGCGGGAATCGCTACCCGATGAAGGCAGGCGACCGCGGACTGGTCGGTGGAAACGGATTCATCCAAGGCACGCTTTTCATATCGGAACATCGGCAGCCCGGCGTAACTGAGTTGCTGGCCTCCGGGCACGGCGCTACGTGAGCAAGAACAGGCACCTGAGCAGGCCCCTTGGTTGCGAAGCCATCACCCGGCGCGGACCATCGACGGCTGCCTGCCGACGCCGCGCTCTCGGGAGGTCGAGCCGGCGCCTCGGTCCCTTCGTCGCGGTATGAGTGCGCGCACCATGGTGTGGATGCTGAGGGTTCCGATCCTGATCGAGTCCCACGAGGCCAGTCCCGCGATCATCTCCAGCCACTGCGGCTGGCCAGCGGCAGCGAGCGCGTCGAGCTGGCCTGCGGCTCCTGCGAGGAGCAGCGCGATCGTGAGGAGGCCGCCGGCCGTGCGCCGCCTGGGCGGCGACGTGCGAACTCGAGCGATGAGTCGATTTGAGGGGGCGTAGAGCTGGAGGAAGCGATGAGCGAACGCCGTCATGGATATGACCGGCAACAGCAATAGCAGCATGTGACCCCCGATGGATACGTTGGTGGAACGTCATCTGTACTCGGCGCTGAGTCGCTGCCCGAGGGATTGGCTTGTACCTGTGGATCGAGCTGCGTCGAGGCAGGCCTATGGAGAGGAAACGGTCGGAGCCTCACGTGCGGTGATAGCGGTGATGGGCCGTGCGGCGGCGATAGCGGCGGCTTCCCGCAGGGCCCTCAGGGCGATTTGCCTGTCGGCGCGTTGGGCCTTCGAGGTGGCTCCGCCGCCGACGGGCAAGGGTGAGGTGATCTCGTAGTGGTCGCGGTAGGCGCTGATCGTGACAACGGCTGCCGCCCACTGCTCGAGAGCGACCCTGGCGTTCGGAGGTGGGCCGAGCCCTCGCAGCCATGGCGCTTTGGTCTGGATGGCTTGTTCGGCCAGGGTCCGGGCGCGGTGTTCGATGTTCTGTTTGCGTTCGGCGACACCGCGGCGGTCCTCTTCGTCCATCGGGCCGAGGGGCTCGGGGATCAGCCCGGCGATGAGTCTCGGCTTCCTGCCGCGAGCGTGCCGGGGCGGGACGGCGGCTGCCGTCTCGATGCGGTAGCGCAGCACCGCGGCGATGTCGCCGGCGTCCTCAAGACCGTGCTGGGCGACGATGTACCGGGTGAGGTGTGCGAGGTCGTGGTGGTAGGCCTCGGCCCGGCGCATCGCGGCAGTGAGGGGTCCGAAGGCCGGTGAACCGATCACGGTCTGGTGCTGCTCGGCGGTGAGCCCTGACCGGTGGAGGAGGTCGACGAACCGGTCGTGTTGCGCGGCAGCGGCGATGGTCTCGAGCTCGGCGGCCTGCCGAGCGATCGAGGTGTAGGTCTCGTGTTCGGCTTCGATGGTCTGGTGGGCGGAGAGGTCGGTGCCGGTGTGGTGGAGGACGCCGTAGAGCACAGTGCGGGCGGTGATGTCGTCGGGTTCGGGGGTGCTGTGGGCATCGTCGGGTTGGTCGAGGGCGACATAGGCGACGTTGGACTCCCGGCCGCGGGTCATCGAGACATAGAGGTTCTGCCGCGTCGTCGCGGCGGTGACGACGACGTGGGCGGTGTCGACGGTGACGCCCTGGGCCCGGTAGGCGGTGACGGCGTATCCGAGGTCCAGATGGTCGCGGACATAGCCCGGGTCGAGGACCGCGTTGCCCCGCCGATGGGGTTCGAGCCGCCGTATGACGAGGGAGCCGTTCTTGCGGATGTCGGTGATGCGCCAGCGGTCGCCGTTCTTGACCCAGCCGCCGCGCGTGGTCAGCAGGGTGCGGTCGTTGCGGCGAGTGATCACGAGGTCCCCGACAGATGCTCGGACGCCGTCGGTGAGCTGCACCTCACGGCCGTCGTGGGCGCCGTCGAGGACGAGTCGCTCGGCCCGCGCTCGTTCGTTGAGGGCGCGGACGGCCTGGGCGGACTCGGTGACCAGGATGCTGGCCTTCCCCGCCCGTCGGTCTGCCCGCCAGGCTTGGTAGGCGGCATCCAGCATCTCGTCGGTATCGCCCTCGCGGATCCGGTCTTGGCGGACGTAGGTGGAGATGACCTCGACCTCACCCTGGCGGAGCTTGAGGGAGGCGTCCTTCTCCCAAGGATGGTTGAACCGGTGGATCTCGGTCAGCTCGGGGACGTCGGAGCGCCGGTCGACGAGCAGGGCGAAGGCTCCCCCGGCATCGACCGACTGCAACTGGTAGCCGTCGCCGACCAAGAGGACTTTGGCACCGGCATCGGCCGCGAGCGCTGTGATGCGGTCCAGGGTGGTGGTTCCGGCCAGGGTGGCCTCATCGAGGATGACCAACTGCCCTTCCCTGAAGGTCCCATTGCCGCGGTCGGGGTCGTGATCGTGGAGCCACTTGGCGGTGTTGTCGCAGCTGATGCCGAGGTCCTCGGCGAGCGCCTGGGCCGCCGAAGCCGAAGGAGCGAGCCCGACCACGCTCCCCGGCCCGTGCTCGATCGTCCAGGCGGTGCGCAGGGCGCGCATGGCGGTGGTCTTGCCGGCACCGGCGGGTCCGACGAGCAGGTCGACCACGCGTCCCGAGGTTGCGATGCTCTCCAGCGCGGCGACCTGTTGGGCGCTCAGTCCCGGGCGTCCCCCGCGAGCGGCATCCTGAGTGGCACCGCGCACGACCCTGTCGACGATGCGGGCGACGGTGTCGGCGGAGAGGCGTGGCCCGGTCATAGTCTCGGCGCGGTCGAGGAGTCGGGCCTCGGCTTCGATGACCGTAGTCGAGGAGTACTTGGCCGCGTGCCGGGGTCGGAATACCGAGGTCCCGTCGGGTCGCCGGAACCCGGCCGGGCTGGTGGCAAGCTCGGGTGGAGTGAGCACGACGGAGTGCTGCTCGGCGGCGTCGACGAGCAGTCCGACGATCGCCTCACGATCCTGGGAGGTGGCGAACCGGAGGTCCATGGTCTGGCGGGAGGCCTCGGCCATCAAGTTCCAGTGGGTCCAGGTGGACCGCTTCTCGCTGACCTGGTCGAGCACCGTGGCACCGAGGGCATCGACGAACCGCAGGGAGATGTCCTCGGCCCGCAACGGCGAAGGGGCGGTGCGAGCCAGGATGCCGCTTGCCCAACCGGTGGCGTCGACACCAACCTTCTGGCGGGCGCGCTGCTTCCACTCGGCGGTCAGGTCGGCCAGCGAGCGGATCTCCTTCGGCGGCCGAGTCGCCAGCGTGGCTTGCGCCCGCAGCTCGACGATCTTCTTCTCCGAGGGCCGTCGACGGTGTTTCGCCAGGTAGGCCTCGATGAGGCGGTCCTTCTCGAGGTCGATCTCGCGGCTGCGACTCGAAAACTCCCCGATCAGCTCATCGCTCACGCCGACGATCTCCCACTGCGGGTTCCGGTCCGCACCCCGCTCCCGCAGCTCCCAGGCGATGCCGAGTTCGCGGGTGAGCCGGTCGGCCAGCAGGGCGTTGTAGTGCGCCGAGAGCGCGGTCCGCGAGGCGTGGAGTGGTCGGCCGTCGAGACTGCGCCAACGCCCATCGAGCACGGTTTGAACCTTGTTCGAAAGGACGACATGGGTGTGCAACTGGGGGTCGCCGGCGCGGGAGTCGTAGTGGTCGTAGGCGACCGCGGCCACGCCGGCGACGTCGACCTGGGCGACGGCTCCGTCGCCGGCGGCGACCCCGGCGCGGGTGGCGGCGACCTCCCGCTCCAGGAAATCCATGACATCGGCGACCGCGGCATGGTGGGCGGCGACGATCTGTTCCTGGGTGGCCGCGTCGGCCAGGCCCCACAGCACCGAGACCGACTTCGGCACGCTGAAGGTCAGGTCGTAGCCGGCCACCGCGTGCCGGGGACCGCGGGCGGTCTCCTCGGCCTCGATCCGGGCCGTCTCGGCCGCACAGTCCTCGGACGTCATCCCTGGGTCGAGGCCCGCGACGCGTTCCTTGATCCGAGCCGAGAGTGACTGGTACTCCGGGTAGGCCCGTCCGAGCTGCTCCCCCGTGACCGGGTCGCGTCCCATCCCGATCAGCAGCGCGAGCTGCTCCTCGGTGACCGGCATGCCCGGCTGCAGGCAGCCGGCCCCAAGGGCGTGGACGCCCGAGCCCATCCAACGGCCCGGCGGAGTACCGACCTCGGTGTAGTAGCGCGTCAACGACGTGGATAGGGCACGGTTGCCGTCACCCACCGCGACACTTCGCAGCAGATACCGGTAGCCGCTCCCTGCCGACATCCGACGCAACGACACCGTCACGGACGCATCACCTCCACAGACATGTAGGTGCGTCACCTTCTCCACAGGAAACGACCGCTCGCGTGGCCTCGCCAAAGGGGTCCAATCAACTGTGAGTTGACGAATTCGCCATGGTCCCCCTCGATCTGCACTGCGTGTGAAGTCGAGTGGGTCTGAGGCGGGGGTGCGGTGCCTTCGGGGTGGCGGACGAGGGCGCGGGGGCTGTTGGGCGGCGAGTGGGCGAGGAGGCGGGAGGGTGACGCGGGTGGCGGAGGCGGTGCACCTGAGGGCAGGAGAACGTCGCCAAAACGGGCTAGGCGGAAATCGATGAATGGGGCATACCATCAGGCACAGGCGGCGCTCGGGACCGTCCCACAGAGCGTCGTCTGCGTCCTCAACCCACCAAGGCAGAGGAAGCAGGACCAGCACATGACCAAACGGCTCGGCGTAACGGTCTGGGCGGCCAGCACATTGATGCTGGCCGCGCTAGGGGCGTGTACGAACTCGGCGGACGCCCCCGCCCATCCCAGCGCGTCGGCGGTCAGTACGCCAGCGCCGACGACTGCGTCCCCGGGCCCGTCGTCCACTTCCCCCTCGGAAGCCGCAGCTTCCGATGCGAGTGCCACGATGAGGCGGTACTTCGCTGTCACTGACAAGGTCGGCCAGAACCCGACGGCAAGCCTCCGTCCCCTGGCGAGCGTCGCCACGAGCGCCCAACTGATGGCCGTGCGTACGCTCCTTCAGAGTCAGCACGCAAAGGGGCAGCGGCAGCTTGGCGACACACGGGTTGCCGAGTTGACCGTTCAATCCATCAATCTCGACAACACAGATCCGTCGGCAGGCAGGGTCCCGACCGCCTTGATTGACGTCTGCTGGGACGTCAGCAAGGTCGACGTCGTCGACCGTGGCGGGCAGTCGATCGTGAGATCGGGTCGCCCTGACACCGGTTGGACGCGTTACGTCGTTGCCAATTACCGCTGGTCTGCAGATCCCCGCGATGGTTGGCGGGTCGCAAGCGGGCACGATCTGAAGCAGGCACCATGCGCGGCATCCTGACGCGCGTCGTGCTCGTTGCCGTCGCTGTGAGCAGCACCATGTTCCTTTCGCCCAGTCCAGGGCATGCCGGGACGCGGTGTGATCAGAAGAACCCGGCCACCGGTCAGTGCATGGTCACGGTGAACGTTCCGGCCGACCCGTCGCCCTCGCAGACCTCTGATAGCGGAGAGCCAAGCGATACCGGCTCTGGACAGGGGTGCTACTGGGATCCGACCAAGCAAGGTCTGACGAGCCCTCCAGCGGGTCCGGTCCCGTGTACGACCAAGGACGGCTATTGGTCCAACACACACAACTGCTACGTGCAGCCATTGAAGCCGCAACCTGCGAACGGCGACCCACTCTGGGAAGGACACGACTCCAGGGATGGAGCGGTCTATTGGTGCTTCCAGCCGCAGACCGGGATGGTGGTCTCGTTCTGGTCCCAGAATCCTCCGGCTGGGGCGGCTGCCGGTCCGACGCCGCGTGACGTCGCGCAGATGGCGGTCAAGCAGATGAACCTGCGTGCGATCGACATCGGCATCGTCCCGAGGCCGGGCCCGAACAGCATCGGCATTGTCGGTATGCCGGTGTGGATGTGGGTTGACCGTCCTGACGGCCAGACCTTCGGCCCGGTCACGGCGACGGCCAGCGCCGGCGGGGTGACGATCACCGCCACGGCGAAGGTCTTCCAGATCAGCTGGGACATGGGAGACGGATCCCAGGTCGTGTGCCACGACGCGGGAACGGCGTACGCACCGTCCTACGGCGCGCAGCAGTCTCCTGACTGTGGCCACGTCTATCAGAAGTCGAGCGCGGACCAGCCCGGCGAGCGGTACACGGTGACCGCGACCTCGGACTGGGTCGTCAACTGGGCGGGTGCCGGGCAGACCGGGACGATCCGGCTCAACGGCCTGACGCGCTCGACCCAGATCGCCGTCGGTGAGGCACAGGTGCTCGTGCAGTAGCGGGCATCCAGCAGCGGACAGGAAGCGAGGCAGCAAGCATGACGACCACATCCGCACGAACCGACCCGAGGAGCGGCCTGGCCGCATCCCGCGGCGACACAAGCCCCGACGCTGGCCCCCACAAGGGCCCCGGCGCCGCGGCGGCTCTCGCACCTCCACCGAAGCTGCGCCGCCGGCCCGCGGGGTTGGCGGGCGGGATCGTGGCAGTCTGCCTCGGCGCCCTGGTGGCGGCGTGGATGTGGACCTCGACCACGCACACCGAGGAGGTCCTCGTGGCCCGGGTGACGATCCCGCGCGGGTCCCTGATCACCGCCTCCGACCTCGCGCGGGTCCGGATCAACCGCGACCCAGCGATCCACCCGTTGCCGGCCTCGGCCTATGACTCGGTGATCGGGAAGCGCGCAGCGCTCGATGTCGCCGCCGGTGGACTGCTGACACCCGAGGCGACCACCTCACGCGCCCTACCCCCGCGAGGGCAGTCGGTGGTCGGTCTCTCCCTGGCGGCGGAGCAGCTGCCCGGGCTTGCGCTGCAGACCGGCGCGCGCGTGCGCATCATCGTCACACCCGGCCAGAACGGGCAGGCGTCAGCCGGGATACCGGCCTTTACCACCGCCCAGGTGGTCGACACACGGCCTGACGAGGCGACCGGCAACACGGTCGTTGACGTGCTGGTTCCCTACGGCGATGCCGCGACGCTCGCGGCACGTGCTGCGACTGGGAACGTCGCCCTCGTGCTCGACGCAAGCGACACAGGCGGCACCGGCGGCACTGGCGGCCCCAGCGCCTCGGGTGACCAGTGATGAGTGAGCCAGTGATGGGTGAGCACTGATGGCGGTCGTCGCGCTGGCCTCTGCGTCGGGCTCGCCGGGAGTGACGACGACCGCGGTCGCGATGGCGTTGGCGTGGCCGCGTCCGGTGGTGCTGGTCGAGGCCGACCCGACCGGCGGGACGGGGATCTTGGCCGGCTACTTTCGCGGCACCCGGGAGTACGACGGCGGGCTGATCGAGGTCGCGCTCTCCAACCTGAGCCTGGTCGACGCGCTCCGCGACAACCTGCGCGAGCTGGGCCCGACCGCGTCGGTGTTGTCGGGCACCCGCGGACACCATCAGGCGGGCGCGTTGCGCGACTTGTGGGAGCCGTTGCTGGGTGTCCTGGCGGATCTGGAGAGCTCGGGTCAGGACGTGATCGTGGACGCCGGCCGGCTCGGGCTGGTCGGCTCACCACAGCCCCTGCTTGATGGCGCCGAATGCACGCTCCTGGTCTCGCGGGCAACCCTCCCAGCGCTCGCGGCGGCGAACTCGTGGGCCGAGACCATCCGGCGCCCCGGGACCGGGTGGCGCCATCCCGGTCTGCTGCTGATCGGTGAGGGTCAGCCCTACCGAGCATCGGAGGTGGCCAGGCTGCTCGACCTGCCGGTCGTGGCCACGCTGGTCGAGGACCGTGAGGCCGCAGCGGTCTACCACCGTGGCGCCGGGCTGCCGCGCCGCTTCGACACTGGCCGTTATGCCCGCAGCCTGACCGCCGCGATCGAGTCGGTCCAGGCGCACGTGACGCGCGGCCGCTTCGAGCTCGTCGACCAGCCCGCGGCGGACAACGCGGCCAGAGAAGCGGCCAGACCAGGGACCAGACAAGGGGCCATGGAGATGGACAGTGAGGTGGCGCGGTGAGCGAGGCAACCGAGGACCCCTACGAGGAGCGCCCCTTCGTCGACCACGTTGGCCCGGTCGAGGGTGGCGGGTTGACCTCCCTGCCGTTGTTCACCCAGGGCCACGTCTCCCCCACGCTCCGGCCCCTCGACGCCGACCCATCCGCTCCCGGCGTCGTGACCGCACCCCTGAGCCCGCCCACCTCCCCGGTCATCTCCGCGGGCGTCTCCGCGCTGTCGGCCAGCCCCGGGCTCGGGGCCGGCTTCACCCCAGAGGTCGATTGGTCACTGGTGGCGACCCTGCGGGCCCAGGCTTCTGAGCAGCTGAGCCAGGCGGTTGCCGCGGACCGGTCCCGGCTGGACAAGGCCGCGCAGGAGGAGCTCGGGCGCTCGATCGTGCTCGATCTGGTCGAGTCCTCAATGGCCGAGTCGGTCAATGCCGGTGAGGGCACCTGGGGCCTGGGACAGCAGCGGGCGATCGCCCACGCGGTCTTCGACTCCCTGTTCCGGCTCGGCCGGCTGCAGCCGCTGGTGGATGAGGACCGGGTGGAGAACATCGTCATCGCCGGTCACGACAACGTGCTGCTCGAGCTGACCGACAGCTCCTTGATCGACGGCCCGCCGGTGGCTGATTCGGATGAGGAGCTGATCGACTTCCTGGTCTTCCTCGCCTCCCGTAGCGAGGTCAACGCCCGTGCGTTCTCCGAGGCCCAACCCAGCCTGCATCTGCGCCTGGACGGCGGGTCCCGGCTCGCCGCCGCGGCGTGGGTGACCCCACGCCCCTCGGTGGTGATCCGTCGTCACCGACTGATGCGGGTCACCCTCGATGACTTGGTTGAGCGCCACATGCTCACCCCGGTGGCGGCCTCGTTTCTGCGCGCGGCGGTGCGGGCGAGGAAGTCGATCATCGTCGCCGGCGCCCAGGGCTCGGGCAAGACCACCCTGGTCCGGGCGTTGTGTGGGGAGATCGATCGGCTGGAGGCGATCGGCACCTTCGAGACCGAGTACGAGCTGCAGCTGCACGAGCTGGGTCGGCACAAGATCGTGCATGCCTGGGAGGCCCGCCCAGGCTCGGGCGAACGCGGCCTCGATGGCCGTCAGGCCGGTGAATACACCCTCGACCAGGCACTCGTGGACTCGTTCCGGTTCAACCTGTCACGTCAGATCGTCGGGGAGGTCCGCGGCCGAGAGATCTGGGCGATGATCAAGGCGATGGAGTCCGGCACCGGCTCGATCTCCACCACCCACGCCGCCCACGCCATCGCCGCCCTCAGCAAGCTAGTCACCTGCGCCATGGAGGCCGGCCCCCATGTCACCCACGAGCTGGCCACCAGCAAGCTGGCCGCCACCGTCGACCTGGTCGTCCAACTCGACCTACGCGACGAGGCCGACGCCGACGGCACCCGGTGGCGGCGCCGGAGGGTCGCCGAGATCGTCGCCGTCACCCCCGGCGAGCGTGAGACAGGCTACGCCACCACCCACGTCTTCAAAGCCCCCACCCACGACTACGGCTACGGCTCCGAGGATGACTACCGCGATGACTACGGCGACCTCGAGGGAAACGGGTCCAGGGACGGGTCTAGGGACGGGGCGGCCGTACCGGGGGTGCTGCCCGACGAGTACCGATCCCTTGCCCGGTACGGGTTCGACCTGAACGGCTACCTCGCCGCCCAGGCATGCGCTCCCGCTCCCGGGACGACTCAGGGGGCAGCGTCATGATCACGCTGCTCCCGGCGCTGGCCGGCGCCCTGATCGTCGGCGGCTTCTACGCCATCATCACCTGTGCCCGGCCCATCGCCGAACCTACCCGGGTGCGGACCGGGCCGACCGTGCGGCAACGGATCGAGGCAATCCCGCGGCGCACCCGCCTGCTGATCGGCGTCGGGCTCGCATCGGGAGTCCTCGGTTGGCTGGTCACCGGATGGGCCCTCGCCCTGGTCATCGCACCGGTCGCGGCAGTGGGGTTGCCGATGCTGTTGGCCGCTCCCCCGGCCGCCGCCCAGATCGTCCGGCTCGAGGCGATGGAGGAATGGACCCGCTCCCTGGCCGGGGTGCTGACCGTCGGCATCGGCCTCGAGCAGGCCCTGGTCGCCACCCTCCGTTCGACACCGGCACCGATCAGCGAGGAGGTCCACCGCCTCATCGCCAGGCTGCGGGCCCGGTGGAACACCGAGGACGCCCTGAGGGCGTTCTCCGACGAGCTCCACGACGCCACCGGCGACCTCATCGCCGCCAACCTCATTCTCGGCGCCCGCCGCCGCGGCGCCGGTCTGGCCAGCGTCCTGGAGGGCCTGGCCGAGTCCGTTGCCGCCGACGTCCGCGCCCGGCGGCAGGTCGAGGCCGACCGGGCCAAGCCCCGCTCCACCGCCCGCTGGGTCACCCTGATCAGCGCGACCGTGCTGGTCGTACTCGCTGTCTCCGGGTCCTATGTGGCGCCCTACCGCAGCCCGCTGGGCCAGCTGATCTTGACCGTGCTGCTGACCGCCTACGTCACCACGCTCATTTGGATGAAGCGGATGGCCAACGGCCGAAACCCTTCCCGTTTCTTGACAGCCCGAACCAGCAGCACTGGGCAGAGCCTCGGCACCTCCAAGCCGGCGGGGGTGGCGCCATGACGACCGGACTACAACTGATGCTCGTGGCCGGCGGGCTGGTCGGACTCGGGATCACCCTCATCGTCCTGCGGCTCCTGCCCGCCGAACCGGACCTGGCCGATGCCCTCGACCGGCTCACCTCTACGCGAGCACGTACACCGACCTCAGCGAGCGCCACGTCGGTGAGGGGAAAGGAACGGCTCGGTCTGTGGGCGATGCGTACCCTCCCCTCCGGTCTGTGGGTCCGCACCCCGACCCGTGAGCTCGCCCTGCTCCGCATACCGCTGGCCCGCTTCTACGGCGACAAGCTCACCTTCGCCGCCCTCGGCCTGACCATCCCGCCGCTGCTGGCCTGGTTCTTCGGCCTGCTCGGCCTCGGCTTCCCGATCGCCATCCCAGCCCTCGCGTCGGTGGGGTTGGCGGTGGTGATGTTCTTCCTGCCTAACTACAACGCCCTCGACGACGCCCGCCAAGCGCGGCTGGAGTTCCGCCGCGCGCTGGGGTCCTACATCGACCTGGTCGCCCTCGAGCGCAACAACGGCGCCGGGGTGCGCCAGGCCATGGAAGCCGCCGCCGAGGTCGGCGACTCCTGGGTCTTCACCCGGCTGGCCGAGGAGCTCACCCGGTCGCGCTGGTCCGGCCTGCCGCCCTGGGAGGCCCTGCACACCTTGGCGCTAGAGCTCGGACTACCCGAGCTCGACGACTTCGCCGACATCATGCGTCTCTCCGGAGAGGAAGGAGCTTCCATCTACACCACCCTGCGCGCCCGCTCGGCGGCGATGCGCACCGCCATGCTCAACGACGAGATCAGCGAGGCCAACGCCGTCGGGGAACGCATGACCATCCCCGGCTCCCTGCTCGGCGTCATCTTCATGGCCCTGCTCGTCGCCCCCTCCCTGCTCCGCATGTTCGGCGCGACCTGACCCCCCACCCCAACACGAGTCTCGAAGCCAGGCCCGGAAGGACACAGCCCGGACATCACCAAGGAGGAACAACATGTTGAAGCTACTCGTCCTGCTCCACCTCACCCTCGCCAGACTGCCCGCCAGACTGCCCGCCAGCTTCCTCGAGCATGCGCGACGACCTCGCCGTGACGAGCGCGGGTCGGTCACGACCGAGCACGTGCTGTGGGCGGTCGCGGTGATCGCGATCGTCGGCGTCGTCGTCGCAGCGGTGAAGGCCTATGTCACCAGCCAGGCCGGCAACCTCAAATAGCCAACCCCGACGGCCCCGATACCAGGGCCGGCACCGACGTCAGCACCGTGCCCGTCGGTTGATCGGGCGCGGGCAGCGCGGCTCGGCCTCGATCGAACTGGTCATCTTGCTCCCGGCCCTATTCGCCCTCATGTTCCTCGGCATGCAGGCCGCGCTCTACTACCACGCCCGTACCGTCGCGATCGCCGCCGCCGAAGAAGGCGCCCGCACCGCCAGCGGACAGCATGCCCGGGCCAGCGACGGCATCACCGCGGCCACCGCGTTCGTCGCCAACGCCGGCGGCGATGGCGTCCTCCAACATGCCACCGCGACCGCCCGACGCAGCGCTACCACAGTCACGGTCACTATTGATGGGTTCAGTCTCAGCGTCATCCCAGGCTGGAAGCCTCGGGTCGAGCAGAGCGCCAGCGCCAGCGTCGAGAGGGTGACGGCGCCATGACCCGGCCACGGTTCGTACCCCGGCTGCGGCTCCGTGCCGTGCGGCATGGGAGCCGGGGATCTGCTGCGATCGAAGCCGCCATCGGCGTACCGGCCTTCGCGCTGTTCGTCGGGCTGATCATCTGCGGTGGCCGGGTCGCTACCACCCACCAGGCGCTGGAGTCCGCGGCCGCCGACGCCGCTCGGTCGGCCTCGATCGCCCGCGACCAGCACACCGCCACGACCGATGCCCGCACCGCAGCGACCGTGAGCATCACCAACCAGCAGATCCACTGCCACAACATCGCCGTCAGGATCGATACCAGCACCTTCGACAAGCCCGCCGGAGAATCCGGCGCCGTCCACGTGACGGTTTCGTGTCGCCTCGACCTGTCCGATCTGTCTGTTCCGGGGGTCCCGGGCAGCCGGGTGCTGACGGCGACCATGTCCAGCCCCGTCGACACGTGGACGCAGCAGCGATGAACCGATGGTTCTCAACGGTGCGGGGCGAGCGGGGGTCGGTGACGATCTGGCTCGCCCTTTCCTCCTTCGTGATGGTGCTTCTGGTCGGGCTCGCCGTCGACCTCGGCGGCCAGGTCCACGCCCAACAGCAAGCCCATGACCTCGCCGCCCAGGCCGCCCGCACCGCCGGTGAAGAGGTCCAAGCCCCCGAAGCCATCCAAGGCGACACGCTTGACGTGAACACCTACGCCGCCCGCCAAGCCGCCGAGCACTACCTCGCCGCCTCCGGCGTCACCGGCACCGTCCAGATCCACGCCGGTCGCACCATCACCGTCACCGTCCACGACAGCTACCGGCCACGCTTCCTCGGCCTGCTCGGCATCACCCACCTCGACGTGTCCAGCACCGCCAGCGCTCAACTCATCCGCACCCTCGGAGGCAACCAGCGATGAGCCGACACCACGCCCGACGCACCTCCCGCACCGTGTCCCGTCCCGGGTCGGGCATCACATCGCGTCTGGTCGGCCTGGCCGCCACGCTCGCGCTGCTCGCCTTCGTCATCGGCACCCCCGTCCTGCTGCTCGCCATCGCTGCGGTTCCCTCGACCTCGGGACTGGACTGGTCGGCGCTGACCGCACCTGACGACGGGACCCTCGCGCTGACCGTCATCACCGCGGTCGCCTGGGTCGCCTGGCTGATCTTCACCGTCTCGGTCGTCCTCGACCTCGCCGCACGGGCCCGCCGGGTCCGTGCCCCGCGACTGCCCGGCCTCGCCCTGCCCCAAGACGCCGCCGGCCACCTCATCAGTCTTGCGGCGCTGCTCTTCGTCGCGATCCCCACCGTCACCCTCGCGCCCGCACCACGCGCCGTCGCAGCATCCATCACCCATCCGGTCGCAGACGCGGCGCCGGCCGCAAACCAGCGGGGCACAAACCAACTGGGCCGAGTCCCTCCCGAGACCGGTCTGACCCCGACCCCGGGGTACCCCGCCAACTCCTCAGCCGAGTCCGTAGCCACGCACATTCCCCGCGAAGCGGTCCGGCCGACGGTTGAACGCGCAGCCAGTCCGGAACAACCCACCCGTCCGCACACCGAGCCGTACACCGTCAAGCGCGGTGACAGCCTCTGGAAGATCGCCCAAGAGCGACTCGGCGATGGCACCAAGTACGTTGAGCTCGTCGATCTCAACCGCGGCCTGCTGCACGGCGAACCCGACTTCCTGCTTCCCGGCACGATCCTTCAGGTCCCGGCGACCACGCAGTTCGACGCCCGGACAGGTGACGAAGGGGCTGCCGAGGAGACTTACATCGTCCAGCCCGGTGACACGCTGTCCGGGATCGCCGAGTCCGAGCTCGGTGACGCGGATGCCTACCTCGTCATCTTCGATTCCTCCGACACGATTGCCCAGTCCGACGGCACCCACCTGGTCGACCCCGATCTCATTCGACCGGGCTGGCGGCTCACCATGCCTGGCTCGGGCCAAGCGGGCAGCCCAACCACGCCTGGGGTCGCAGCCCCGTCTGGTGCCGGCGACTCGCCGGCACCGAAGCATCGCCACCGGGAGCAGCCCGTAGAGCAGCCCGCCAACGATCCTGCTGCCGCGCCTGCCGTCCCGCCGACGAGGCCCGAGGCCAAGGATCCGTCCCTCCCGCTACTTGAACAGGCGGCGCCTCACGCGCCCGCAGCGTCGTCCGCTACGGCACCCGACACCGGGGCCCCGGACGCGGATTCCAGCGCCGGATCCCCGACGGCTACCGACCCCGATGTCGCCACAGGTGTGGGCCTGCGGGGTTGGCTGCTGCCCGGGCTGACCGGCGCGGGCGCCGTCTTGGCCGCAGGGCTCTGGGCCACCCGGGGTCGCCAGCTACGCGCCAAGTATCGCTACCGTCGCCCCGGCCACATCGTCGCACCGCCACCGGATGAGCTGCGCGACGTCGAGAAGACCGCGCACGCCAGCGGAGCGGTGGTCGCGCCACGAGTCGACAAGCTCGATCGGGCCCTGCGACACCTCGCCGCAGCGACCGCAGGCACGTCGGGCGAACCGCCCCGGCTCGTGATGGTCGAGCTCGACGAGCACACGATCCGCCTCCACCTGGCCACACCCACGTCATCGTCGGCCGAGTCGTCGGCAGAGTCGTCGGAGAGGTTGTTGCCCGCGCCCTGGGCCAGAGCCGGCGCAGCGTGGGAGTGCGCTCTCACGGCGGTCCCCGACGAGGACAGCAACACCGTCGCGCCCTACCCGCTGCTGGCCAGCCTCGGCCAGGCCCCCAGCGGCGCGCTGGTCCTGCTCAACCTCGAAGAGCTGCGCACCCTCGCCATCACCGGCGACCACCAACGGGCTCTCGCACTCGGCCGCTACCTCGCCGCCGAGCTCTCCCTCAATCCCTGGTCTACCCTCGTCGAGATCGACACCCTCGGTATCGGCGAGGACCTCGTACCCATCGACCCCGCCCGGTTCCACCACCACCCCAGCGGCGACATCGGCTTCCTCGACCGTCTCGGCACCGACCTCCAAGCCGAAGACCCCGACCTCGAGCCCGACCAGTACCGGGCCGTCGTCGCCGACCTCACCGACCACACAGCCGCGGCCGACGTCTCGGGCGGCGTCTCGGGCGTTGTCTCGTCAGATGTCGACGAGGTCCGCGACCTCGGCAGGATCATCACCAGCTACCCCGGCCGCGCCGGGGTAGCCGTGGTCAGCATCGGCGCCGAGGCCGAGGCCGACAGCAACGCCGTCGTGCGACTGACCGACGACGGGCGCCTCCACCTCGACCACCCCGCCCTGGAGCGGCGCCTCGACCTGACCGCGGCGGGCCTCACCTGCATTGAAGCTCAGGCCTGCGCAGCGCTCGTGGAAGTCTCTCGCGGGCTCGAGGATGCGCCGATGCCCGGCAGTCAAGACCCCGACGCCGCCACCGACGCCGCTGGCGCGCTCACGCGCCGGCTCACCGAACCAAGGCCCGACGACGGCCCGGCCGGCGGCCGGTCCCTGTTGCCGCTGGACAACCAGGCCTATGAGCAGACCGGAGCCATCACCGCCGAGGATCTCGGGCAGCTCGCCCCGCTGGTCTCGCCCGAGGCATCGGAGGCCGCCGACACCACCGATCCTGCCGATCCCGGGCTGGACGCTGACCTCGCCCGCTGGGAATCTCCTGTGCTGCTGGCCCCCAAGCTCACCCTGCTCGGCCCGGTCACCGCCCGCACCCTGGGCGATGCCACCAAGACCGCCCACCGACGCAAGTACCAAGTCGAGCTACTGACGTACCTGCACCTGCATCCGGGCGGGGTGACCGCTCTTGAGGTCTCCCAAGCCGTCGGCGTGACCGAGGACAAGGCCCGCAGCGACCTCAGTGCGCTGCGGCATTGGCTCGGCAAGGACCCGGTCACCGGCGAGCAGTACCTGCCCAACGCCCGCCAGTCCCACACCAGCGGTGTCCCCGCCACCTACGCCGTCCACGGGATCCTGACCGACATGGACCTGTTCCGACGCCTACGCGCGCGGGGACAGGCCCGCGGCGCCGAGGGCATGAGCGACCTGATCGCTGCCCTGCGCCTGGTCGCCGGACAGCCGTTCTCAAATCTGCGCACACCCGGTTGGACGTGGCTGCTCGAGGGTGACCGCCTCGATGAGGTGATGACGTGTGCGGTGGCCGACGTCGCCCACCTCGTCACGACCCACGCCCTCGGCATCGGGGCCGGCGAGCTGGCCCGGTTCGCGGCGGCGAAGGGCTACGAGGCCAATCCCGACGGCGAGATCGCCCAGCTCGACCTCGTCGCCGTGCTCCATGCCTACGGTCGACACGACGAGGCCGAGGAACGACTCATGCAGGAGCTCAACCGTCGCGACGACGAACTCGGCCCGCTCGACCCTCCACCGCGAACCGAGGCCATCATCGAGCAGCGCGGCTGGGACCCGTCGAAGAGGCGATCGGCCGGATAGCGCGGCCGGAGTGACACCTGGGCGCACATCGCACGGGGGCACGCTCGACGAGCTGCGGCCTGTCGTGCCGAGGTCATCGCCTGATGGTCAGTCGATGAGGCGCGAGACATGCAAGACGCGTCACACGCCAGGACCGTAGTCAGGAACTACCGACCCCCGTCAGGGAATCAAGAGTGCCGTCACCACTGCGGCCGCATACGACGTGCCGAACATGGCTTCTTGATTGCCAAACCCGTCCGTGATCGTCCCGAAGAAGGTGGTGGAATCGCCGCCGGTCGCGTTGACGGGGATGCGGGAGGACGGGACCGTGACGTTATATGCGGCTGGAAGGCGATTGAAGTCCCAGGCTTGCACCACGGTCGCTCCGGGGAGTCGGGCGGGGTAGCCGAACGCTTGCCCCGTGTTGGTGTTGCCCGCGGCCGCGACCACGGTAGGTAGCACGACGCCGTTGTTCTGGCAGATATCGAGGACCATCGTCAGGCTGCCACCGAGGACAGTCATGCATTGATTCGTGTTCTGCGCTGAGAGGCTTACGTTGAGGACGTCGTACATCTCAGACCAGAGCGCGTACGTCATGGCGCAGAGCAGTTCATAGCTCGTTCCGTTCTGCGCGTTCACCACCCGGAGCGCGGTGGTATCGGCGTTGGGGTTGAGCGAGCGGATGAGTTCGGCCACGGCCGTTCCATGTCCGATCTCGTCGTCCGCCGGCTCATCACGGGCCAGGCCACCCGTGAAGTCATACATGCGGGGTCCTCCGAGGAGGTCGCCGGAGTCGAGGACGGCCACCCGGGTGCCGAGGGCTGAGCCCACGTGCGCGTCGGTCGCGGCCAACCCGAGCGCCTGGCTGTCGATGGCAATCGTGGGGCGGGGGCCCGGTCTGCGGGATTACCGCTGGATAGCCAGATGCGGTGCTCGGGTTCGACCAGGATCGGCAGTTGGCGCAGGACCAGCTCGACCTGGAGACGCTCGGCCACAGGAGCGCCAGGACCGTAGTGGTGGCGCAGCCGCCGTAGCCGGCGCGGCGGGATCATCGAAGGGACGCCGAGTCTTCAACCTGCCGAATGTCTGGATAATCGGCGGCCGCAGCTCCATGTCGTGCACCGTTCGCAGACCCTCCCACGCGTACTCCAACTCGCGTAGCGCTCCGTACGGGCCGGTGAAGGTCACCGAACCTTCGACCACATCACACATCATCAGCCTCCACAGCTTGCGACCTGTTTGAGTGCCGTCACGCTGGTCAACGGGATGTCCTTCGTGGTGGTGGTGGTGTTGTCGGCCACCTTGACGTGCAGCGAGCCGGCGGAAATCGTTCCGAGCTCACCGCAAGCGGTGACCTCGAGGCCGCCCTCGGTGTAGCTCGGTCGGACGTGTGGAATCTGGCTGCAGCCAGAAGATCGCCAACGCACTCAGGAGTGCGACGACAGCCGCGACCGAGAGGCGCAGCGCGCTCTGGAGCCGCTCGACGATGGCTGAATTTGTTGGTGCTGAGCTGTTCTGCGGCAGCGAGCACGTCCGCGTCTGTCCCAAGCGGTACCTGTGTGGGCCAACCGAAGGCTGCTCGATAGACGAGCACTGTTGCCGCGACCGCCGTCATCACGCCGAACGCGACGAGCGCGAAAGCTCCGATGCGCCACCCCAGGTCGAGGCCATCGACGGCATCTTTGGAGACCACGAGACCAGCCAGTCCGAGAACGCCGATGATGGCTGCGATCCCGGGTATCCATTTCTCTGCCAACGTCTGCAGCCCACCGTGGGCGGTCACGCTCTCCTTGGCGACCAGTTGGGCTGCGGCGATGAGTTTTGGTGCCGTGACGGGCTTGAGGGTGTATCTGTTTGCGTTCTGCTCCCTCTCGGGACGCGCGACCCAATACGCGCCACAGCCTTCGACTGTCATCTTCTTTGGGTGCGCGTGCACCGTCTCGCACCGGCACTTGAACAACGTGGATGCGTTGAACGTATCGAACGCCTCGGCCAAGGTTGAGCCGGCAGCCGAGGCCGTCACGACGATGGCCGTCTGATGAACGTTGAACGTCGAGTCGTGGCCGCAGCGCGGGCATGGTCCGGAGAGATCGAGCACGCCCGAACTTGCGACACCCTTCCACTCGCAAAGGGAGGACGGACCAACCTCGGCAGGCCCGTCCTCCCAGGGCAGCTCCGACATGCATCGGTTGTACGCCTCGCCGCACCCAGCGTCCAGGAAGCCACGATAGATGCCACGATGTTGGGGATCCCACGTTGCGGACTGCACCTTGCACCCCGCTGGCGGGGGTGCAGCTAGCGCGCCGACCGGGCCGCCCGATCCGGCGCTTGAGGCGTGCGGCCGTTCCACACGTCAGCGCCATGGGCCGTCGTTCCACACGTTGATGTCGCTGCGCGCTGGCCGGATCACCGAGACGGGGAGCCAGCCCTGCTTGATGGTGTCCTGTAGGCCGGTGTTGTCCAGCCAGATCACCCACGCGGTCCATTTGCCAGTGCGCCGATCCCGAGCCCAGTCGAGGATCAGGCCGGGTGTGGGTGGCGGATAGTTGCCGCGACCGAACCGCACCCAACAGTGCCGCCACCGCACCGGCTGGGGCCAGGCGTCGTTCTTGGGCGGGTTCGAGGACACACCCTAATCTTGACCCAAGTACGAACATGTGTTCGACTCTAGGGGTGGAGATGACCCGCGGAGAGCAGCAGTACATGGCCGGCTACAACGCCGGGCGCACCCTCTCCCTGCAGACCGGATCCACCGACGCCGGCCACGGCTGGCTGGCCGACCATCCCGGCGCCGACCCCGCCTTCCTCGCCGGATTCGAGTGGAGCCTGTTCGACTACGACGACGCCAACCTCGGCTCAGCGGCTCGTGGCGGCACCGTCGCCGGGTAGGCAGTCAGGCCCGAGCACAAGCCCGAGCACAGGCCCACGCACGAGGGCAACGACAGGGCCACGCCACGGCGGTCGGCCGGCGGGCGCGTGCCCGGAGGGGGCGTGGCGGGGGCGTGGCGCGCGGTGGGCCCAACTGGTGTCCCGCTGGTGTCTCGGGTCACCAGCGGGGCGAGCAGAATCGTGGCTCACCAGGCCTCTGGCGGCTACCCGAACGGCGAAGATCTTGCCGTGGGCCCGCACCGAACGCGCTCGACCGACAACTCTCCGGGGCCGCACACGCTGTCCTCCCACCTCATCGGCGGTCCGGGTCAACAACTTCTTGCCACGACTTAGGGCTACCTGTTGACCTGCGAAAACGCTGCGAACCCTCAGCGAACCTCCAGCGAACCTGGCAGCGAACCCCCTCTCCGAACCCCAAACCGGTCAACCTGGCGGGCCACGATCGGCGGCATGGACAACCCTGCGCTGACCGGACCCCTGACCGCACCGCCGACCGAACCTGCGACCGCGCTTCCGCCCGGGCCGGGTTGGACGGTCTCGACCATGCGCCGCGTTGCCGCCGAGGAGTCGATCGCCGTCGCCGCGCTCCGGTATGCCAACCTCGGCATCCCGGTCTTCCCGTGCACCCCCGGCGGCAAGCAGCCCTTGACCCCGAACGGGTTCCACGACGCCAGCTCCTCGGCCCGGGTCGTGCACGCCTGGTGGCAGCGCACCCCCGAGGCCAACATCGGCCTGCCCACCGGCGCCGCGTCGGGCGTGCTGGTCGTCGACGTCGACGTCCACCCCGGCGGCAACGGGTTCGCCGCCTTCGAACGCGCCCGCGCCACCGACCTGGCCGAGGGCTGGGGGTGGCTGGTGCGCACCCCCTCGGGAGGCGTGCACGCCTACTACCCGACAGCGCGTGACGTCGAGCAGCGGTCCTGGCAGGTCCCCTCGGCCCACGTCGACTTTCGCGGCGACGGCGGGTACGTCATCGCACCGCCCTCCCGCATCAGGACCGAGACCGCCGCGACGGCGTACACGGTGATCGCGGTTGCCCACCACCAGACCCATCCGGTCGACGCGGTCAAGCTGCGCCAGTTCCTCGAACCACCGCGCCGGCTGCCGCCACCAACATCCCTCCCTGCGGTGGGGGCGAACCTCGACCGGTTGGCGGACTGGGTGACCGGGCTGCAGGAGGGCGAGCGCAACCACGGCCTGTTCTGGGCCGCCTGCCGCGCCGTCGAAACCGGACACCGCCCCGACCAGACCCTGGTTCAGCTGGGCCGCGCCGGCCTCCACATCGGCCTGCCCCAACGCGAGATCGAGACCACCATCCGATCCGCGTACCGCACCACGACCCCATCCGAGGCCACGTCTGGGCCCGGATCCGCCGCCGGCACCGCAGCCCGGGGCGGCTCGAGGCCCACTCAACCCAGTCAGGGGATGTCACCGTGAACAGCCACGCCGGGTACCGACGCCACACCTTCCCACCCGCGCCGAGCCAGCCGCCGGCGACCGGACAGGTCGCAGCCGAACCGATGGACGCGGAACCGATGGCAGTGGCTACGAGCCAGCTCGCGATCCACGGCAACCCCTCGCATCAGCCCACCGCTCGCCCATCGACAGTGCTGACACCAGCTGGCAAGCGGATCGCCTGGGTTCGACCGACCGAGCTCGGCTCTTACGCCTCACCGGTCATCGGCCGCGGCATCGACCTCCAAGCCGAGCTCATCCGACGCGCACGACGCACGCCCGCGATCGCCACTCGCAGCGCGCGTCGAGCTCTTCACCGCCCGCTCGGTGCCGGCCACTCCCCGGTGCCTGTCCAGGAAGGACCTCAGCTATGAGCACCTCGTTCGCCACCCCCGAAGGACTGCGAGCCGTGCTGACCCGGCTCCACGACCTCGACAGCGTCGGCCACTGGGCCTGGCGCAGGGACCCCGAGGCCGAAGGGCTCATGCAGTTCACTATCCGCAAGTACCGCGGGCTGGCCCGCAGCCATCACTGCGAGCCCGACGACGCCGGCTACGCCGCGTTCGAGGCGCTGCGGTCGCGGGCAGTCAGGTGTGCGAAAGACCCGTGGGCCGTGGTCACCACCGCCGTCCAGACCAGCCTCATCGCTGAGGAACGCGCGGCCGGGCTGCTCTGCTCCAACCAGCAAGCGCGCCGGCGCGAGGTCTCCCGCCACCACGATGCCCGCCGGTTCTGCGAGTACGAAACCACCGACTCGACCTCCCCTGGCCGGTTCCACCCACTGCTGAACATCCCCGCTCCGTGCGGTGACCCCGCCGAGGTGATCAGCAACACCGATCCAGCGACCGACGGTGCCCTCGACGGTGGCGTGGACGGTGGCGTGGACGGTGGCGTCGACGTTCGCACGGAGATCGGCTCGGACACCGGCTCGGACATCGGCGAAGAGCGCCCGACGACCACCACTCAGGCGAAGGACAGGGCGATCACCCTGTTCGTGGCGCTTGGCTGGCCGGAGAACACCATCACCTGTGCCGTGGACTACATCTGCACGCGGCTCGAGCAGTCGAGGTCTCGGGAGGCCGCGCACTCGTTCCTGCGTCACGACCAGGCAGGCCGCGTCTTCCTCGACCTTGACCGGAACGCATGGGCGGTCCTGCTGCGCCTGATCCTGGGCAGCCCCGAACCGGACCTGCGCTACACCCGCGCCGGCCGCGGGCTGCTCGTGTTGATCCTCACCGGCGTCGGCCTCGCCGAACTGCTAGCCGACGACGGCCTGGTCTACGAGATCAGTCAAACAGCCCCCAAGATCGCCAGGCGCAGCCATGCCTGAGCACCACCCGCCCCAGAGCGGGCACATTGAGGTCGAGCGGCGGCTGGACTCCATCACCGTCGGCGTACGGCACCGCAAGGATCCCGGCGACATCGCTGCACTGATGCGCTCGATCGAGCAGGTCGGGCTGCTGCAGCCGATCACGATCACCCCGGACGGGGTTCTCGTCTGCGGATGGCGACGTCTTGAGGCGATCCGCCGGCTCGGCTTGCCCACCTTGAAGGTATGGGTCCGCTCCGGCATCTCCGACGAGCTCTCGCACCTGCTGGCCCAGCAGGACGAGAACGAGCAACGCAAGCCGCTCACCCCGCTCGAGACCGCGCACCTCTACGCCGAGGTCAAGCGATTGATGGCGGAGGAAGCCGAGCAGCGGCAGGCGGCCACGCGTTTCGGTGCGGACGGGACTTCGGGTGAAGTGAACGGTGGTGCGGGCCCCGCACAACCGGAAGGGCACCTTCGGTCGCGTGCTCAAGCCGCACTCCTGATCACCGGATCGCAGTCCCACGCGCGGCTCGAGCAGATGACCTGGATCGAACAGGTCAGCCGCGACACGTCGCGACCGGACTCGGTGCGTGAGTTCGCCTCGAACATGCTCGCCGAGATCGAGGACGGCGCACCGGTTGAGCCGGCCTACAAGCGAGTCAAGGCCGCAGTGGAACTGGCTGCGGCACCGCAGCCTGCTGATGACCTTGCCCGTCTCGCAGCAGAAGCCCTCGCCCGCGCGAAGCAGGAGGGGGTGCGCAAGGGGCTGCGGGCGTTGAAGAGCAAGCCCACCGGCATCGCGACCTACCGGACCGTGCGCTCGTTCATCCTCACCTGGACCGAGCTCGAGGGCTGGGCCCGGCTCTACGACATCAAGACTCTGGTGGCCGAGCTCAACGACGAAGAGTTTGACCGCTTCGAACGTGTCGTCGCCGAGACCATCGAGTTCGCCGAACGCCTCCGCGCAGCACGGCACGCACTCGTCCCGGCCTAAGCCGACACCCCCTTCCCGGCGCACACATCGCACCTCTACGACGTCAGACCCGGTTCGGGCTGTTCTGCCTGGCTCTTCTGCCTGGCGGTCCTGCCTGGCTCGTCTGGCCCCGCCCGTCCGCTCCGTCGCCTGGGAGATGTCATGCCGTTCTACTCACACCCCACCTCCGGCCCTGCGCTCGGTCGGTTCACTGGCCGCCGATGGCTGCTCGCCGTCGGCGGCCTCGCCACTTGCGCCACCATGGTCGTCGGTCTCTACGGCATCCTCCACAGCCCCGCCGACCAGCGGTCCGAGAGCACTCAGGCAACGCCGGTTCAGGTCCTGGCGAGCCCACCGATTCCCCAGAGCACGCCATCCAGCACGCCAGCGCTCACGCCCCAGGCGTTCGAGGACCGCGCCCTTCCTCACACCACCGACCCGGTCGTCTACGCGCGCGCGGTTGGTGCGAGCCTCTTCGACTGGGAGACCTCCACGGGCCTCTTGCCGGCCGACTACTCAGCCGCGGTCCTCGCCGACGCAGATCCCTCCGGCGAGGAGACCGCTGGGCTGATCACCGACGTCACCACCTACCTACCCACCCTCGAGCAATGGCTCAACCTCGCCGCCATGGACGTCACCCAATCCCTCGACATCACACACGCCGCGGTGCCCGCATCCTGGTCGACGGCTCTCGCACGGGCGCACGGCAATCTGCGTCCCGGCACGACGGCGATCACGATCACCGGCACCCGCCGCCGGACCGGCACCTGGCACGGCGCGCTGGCGCACACGTCCTCACCGGTCGCGTTCACCGTCTTCCTCGCCTGTCCGCCCGCCTTCGACCGCTGCCACCTGCTGCGCCTCTCACAGGTCGACCACCCGCTCCGGTGACCGCGCCATACAGGAGAGCGCAGCCGCGGGGACCCGACCGGTGAGGGCACGGTCGTGAAGGTGCTGATCGTGGGCACGGCCGTCGCGGTGCTGTTCGCACCGGTTGGCGCTGCACTGGGAGTTGCGACCTTGGTCTCCCCCACCGCAGCCCGCTCAGTGAGCTGCCTCAATGTCGGCGCCGCAGTCGACAGCCCAACGGGTATTTCGGCCGGCAGTGTCACACTCGTCGCGGCGGTGCCGCAGAGCTTGACCGCGGTCAACACCCACGGCGAGACCATCACCCTCACCCACCGCCAACTCCAGCGGGCGGCCGCCATCATCGCCACCGGAACCGCCGAGCACGTCCCCGCCCGCGGACAGCTCATCGCCTTGATGGCCGCGCTGACCGAGTCCTCCCTGCGCGTGTTGTCCAACACCGGCGCCTACCCCGGCTCCACAGGGATCCCGAACGACGGGAACGGCAGCGACCACGACTCCCTCGGGCTCTTTCAAATGCGACCCGCCGCCGGGTGGGGCACAATCGCCGAGCTCATGGACCCGGTCTGGTCCTCGCGCGCCTTCTACGGCGGACCCGTCGGCCCGAACCACGGCTCACCCCGCGGTCTCCTCGACATCCCCAGCTGGGAGACCCTCGCCCCTGGCGCGGCAGCCCAGGCCGTCGAGGTCTCGGCCTACCCCGACCGCTACGCCGTCAACCAGCCCGTCGCCACCGCGATCCTCACCACCCTCAACGGCCGCACCAACGGAGCCGTCACCGGGGCCAACACCAACACCGACAGCGCAGGCAGCGCAGACAGCACCGGGACCGCGATCACCGGCACCCTCTGCCCGCCAAGCCCAGGAGCAGCAGCGTCCGGGCCGGCTGGGGCTCCGGCGGGCCTTCCGTCCGGGTTCGCCGGCGCGCTGATCGCCGCCGCAGCGAAGGAGATCGGCACGCCCTATGTATGGGGCGGTGGCACCTTCACCGGACCCAGCGGCGGCGGGTTCGACTGCTCCGGGCTGGTGCTCTATGCCGCCTACCAAGCATCCCGGGGTCGCCTTCGGCTTCCGCACTACACCGGCGACCAGATCCACCAAGGCCGACCCATCGCCTGGAGCGACAAGCAGCCCGGGGACCTGATCTTCTTCAGCTACCCCGGCGCCGCCGGTCCGCACCATGTTGCCATCTACCTCGGCGGCGACCGGATCCTGCACGCCCCCCACACCGGCGACCACGTCCGGTACGGGACAATCGGCGAGTTCACCGGCGACACCAAGACCGTGCGACGCCTCAACTGAGACGCCTCAGCTGAGCCTGTGGCCCGGTGACAGCCCCGGTGACAGCTCCGCTGGAGCCACTTCCATTGGCCCCAGCGGTCCCTCGCCGGGAGCGGCGTCACACCTACAAGGCATGACGCTCGTCCTGACCCATCGTGGGGCCGTACTGGCTGCCGTGCATCCTGACTTCGGGGCCGTCCGCGGGGCGGGCCAGATGCGAACCATCGTGGGTGCCCTGCTGACCTACGGGCTCATCGTCGCCGTGCTCCTCCTGGTCGCCTCCGCGACGACGTGGGCGATCACGGCGAGCTCGGGCAACTGGCACACCGCCAGCAAGGCCAAGACCGGCGTCCTGGTCGCGCTCGTCGGTGCAACCCTGACCGGCTGCGCACTGGCCTGGGCGAACTGGCTGCTGGACCTCGGCGCCCACCTGTAGACATCACCACTCCACACCGGCGAGGAGCCCTTCATGCCATTCCTGCCGTCAGCACCTGGTGTTGTGCTGTCTGTTCCGTCGCGCCCGCGCATGCGTGTCGTCGGGCCGTGGGACATCTCGATCAGCCCCAATTCCGACGGACTGCCGGGGATCGCCCAGCTGCGCCACCTGGTCGGCGCCTCGATGACCGTCGGACTGATCCTTGCCGTGCTCGCGCTGGTCTTGTCGGCGATCGTGTGGGCCCTGGGTGCCAACTCGTCCAACCCGCACCTGGCCGGCCGTGGCAAGCTCGGCGTCCTGGTCGCTCTCGGCTCCGCGATCGTGTGCGGCGCCTCGGTCACATTGGTGAACTTCTTCTGGCACGTCGGCCAAAGCGTCTAACCCATGCAGTCCTCACGAGCGTTTGCGAGGGACCGCTGTCATGGCGGTGTGTGACGTTCCGGTCCTGCACGAGGTGTGCAGCAGCGCCGGAGAAGCGGCCGGCACTGTTGTCGCGGCGCCGTTCGACCTGCTCGCCCACGGCACCGCCGCTGCGGCGGCGTGGATGTTCACCTCGGTGTGGCAGGTCATCGACTCCACCACCTACGTCGACGTCACCAGCGGCGCCTACGCCCGGGTCTACAACATCGTCTTCGGCATCGCCGTGTTCGTAATGCTGGGCTTCTTCATGCTCCAAGTCATCGGCGGCATGATCCGCCGCGAACCCGCCGCCCTCTCCCGCGCCGCCCTCGGCCTGGCCAAGTCCATCCTCGGCTCCTTCCTCGCGCTCACCCTGCTCGCCACCGCCCTGGAGGTCACCGACCAGCTCTGCCTGGGCATCGTCCACACCGCCGGCACCACCATGAGCCAGATGGGCGACAAGGTCACCCTGCTGGCCGGCGGACTGTCCACCATCAGCCTCGGCGCACCCGGGGCGGGGGCGATCTTGACGATCTTCCTGGGCAGCATCGCCATCGCCGGCGCCCTCGTGCTGTGGATCAGCCTGCTCGTCCGCAAAGCCCTGTTGTTGATCGCGATCGTGTTCGCCCCGATCGCGCTCGCCGGCTCCTCGTGGGACCACACCCGCGGCTGGGTGAGCAAGTGGATCACCTTCGTGATCGCCATGATCGTCTCCAAGGTCGTCCTGGTGGTGATCTTCCTGCTCGCCACCGCCCAGGTCTCCGCACCCATCGACGCCGACCTGCAATCGGTCAGCCAACCCATCTCCGGGGTGGTGCTCATGCTGATGGCCGCCTTCGCGCCCTACCTGACCTACAAGGCCATCGGGTTCATCGGCTTCGACATGTACCACGCCATGTCCGCCGAACAAGAAGCCAAGTCCGCCCTCAACCGGCCCCTGCCGATCCCGCTCGCCCGCCGAAGCGGCGCCGCGCCGCCCAAGGTCCTCGGTCCCGCCACGGACGGATCGGCACCCTCGGGCGGATCGACACCCGTAGCCGGCCCGCCTGGTGGGGTGCTTCCCGCGGGTGGGACCAGGCAGCCGTCCTCGGGCGAAGGCCTGTCCGGAGTGCCCGCCGCCGGCCCGGGTGCCGCGGCCGGTGCAGGTGCCATGGTCGGCGCGCAGGTCGCGAAGCGGGCCGCCAGCGCGGGTCCACAGCTCGGCACCCAGATCGCTGCCATGGCGGCCGACCACGCCCCCGAGGCCAGGCCATCCGAGGCGCACCGGCCGCCTCACGTCGCCGACCCGACGCTCACGGACCAGCGAACCGGGCAGCGAACCGAGCGTGATGCGTCATGACCGCGCCAGCCGGCTCGAGCGAGCAGGGTCTGACGCCGGTGAAGTTCTCCCGGCTCGCCCAGCGCGGTGTCCTGCTCGGCCTCACTGGGCCCCAGCTCGCCGTGGTCGCGGTCGCCGCAGCCGCGCTGGTGCTGAGCCTGTACGCCGGCAGCTTGATCCTCGCGGTCCCGATCATTGCCGTCTGCAGTGTGCTGGCGACGGTCAGCGTCGGTGGACGCAAGCTCATCGAGTGGACACCGATCTGTGCTCGGTGGGGGTGGCGCTCAGCCGGCGGGCAGCTGCTCTACCGGCGCCGAATCATGACGCCCCGTCCGGCGGGGACGCTCGCGCTCCCCGGCGACGCCGCCAGATTGCGGCAGTGGGTCGACCCTGAGACCGGCGCCGTCCTGGTGCACGACCCGCACGCCGCCACCTTGACCGCGATCATCGGCGTCACCCACCCCGCCTTCATCCTCCTCGACCCCGCCGAGCAGGAACGGCGCATCACCTCGTGGGGACGCGTGCTGGCCACCGCCTGCCGCTCCGGGCGACTCGCCTCCCTCCAGGTCATGGAACGCACCCTGCCCGAGTCCGGCAAAGGGCTTGCCGAGTGGTGGAACCAGCACGGCACCAACAACGACTCCTTCACCTCGATCACCTACCGCGAGCTCATCGACCGCGCCGGCCCCGCCGGCGAACGACATGCCAGCACCATCTCGATCTCGCTCGACATGAAGACCGCCGCGCGGGCCATTCGCGCTGCCGGCGGCGGGCGGCGTGGCGCCATCGCGGTGCTGCGCCAGGAGATGACCACCATGGCCGCCGCCCTCCGAGCCGCCGACCTCTCCCCCTCCGGCTGGCTCACCCCGGGCGATCTCGCCCTCATCCTGCGCTCGGCCTACGATCCCGCCTCCGCCGCAGCCCTCGAACGACACGGCAAGCTCGGCCGCGACCTGGCCACCGCCGGGCCCGCCGCCGTCAGCGAGAGCTGGGGCAGCCTGCGCAGCGACTCAGCCCACCACTGCGTGCTCTGGATCAGCGAATGGCCCAGATCCCTCGTCTACCCCGGCTTCCTCGCACCCCTCCTGCTCTCCTCCGGAATCCGGCGCACCCTCACCCTGCTCTATACACCCATGCGCAACGACCGCGCCGCCCGCGACATCCGCAAGAAGAAGACCGAGTACGTCTCCGACGCCGCCCAACGACAACGCATCGGACAGATCGAAGACGCCCAACAGAGCGCCGAGTACCACGACGTCCTCCAACAAGAAGCCGACCTCACCGCCGGGCACGGCATACTCCGCGTCACTGGCCTCCTCGCCATCAGCGCGACCGATCCCGACCAGCTCGAACGCAACGTCGCCGCGGTCGAGCAAGCAGCCATCCACGCCTCGTGCGAGACACGACGACTTTGCGGACAACAAGCCCAAGCCTTCAGCGCCGCGGCCCTCCCCCTCAGCCGCCCCCTCTGAGGGAGTCGAAGCACAGCTCGCCCCGCGCATCACGAGACCGAAGGTGTCCCACATCGCCCAGAATGGGCGCGCCCTCTTCACTCACAATGACCTCCGGCTCGTCGACGCCCGTTCGACGCCGTGCCCCAGGATTCTTCGACAAACGGCCTATGCGCATGCCGATGCCCATGAATCGCCTAAGCCTCAGCAAGAATTGATCTGACGCGCTCGGGCAGCAACGCGGCGCATTCGACTTCCGTGGTCAACTGCTTGAGGTTCGACCAGCATTTGTTTCTGAACGCATGAGGCGCCAGCCCGTGTAGTTCACCGAGAATGCTCTCGACACGGCTCACGTTCCCCGGATGGCGCGGCTGCGGTGCCCAACGGTTGCCGTCAGGGTGGTCAGTTTCGGTGAGAAGCCGGTCGAGCGGAATGCCAGCCAGGACTTCCTTGTGTTTCAGGTTGGAGGAATTCACGGAGAAGTAGGCGCCAAGCTCCAATGCTCTTGCCGTCTGGCGGGAGTCTCCGAGCCACCAATGAAGTACCACGCCGCGCACAGGCGTCTTCTCAAGAAGCTCGAGGACCTCAGCGGTCGCGCCATAGCTGTGGAGAGATGTGATGCGGGGGTACTCCTGAAGGATGGCGAGGATCGAGTTGAGCACCTCCCGCTGAATTGGTATCCGAGACTTGGCTTTCCCGTCGAGACCAACTTCCGACACGTAAGCCGACTTTGCGATGAGGGCAGCGAACCGTGCCGGCTCAAACGTCTTGAGCGCGCCTTCCAGTCCAGGATGTGTGCCGACACCCCAGACAGCGAGGACGTCGGTGTGCTGCCTTGCCAGGGCTCGTTCGGCCTCGTCCAATGTTCGGGTGGCCGCGAAGATCACTGCGCGGAGCTGGAGCAGATCTCGTGCCGTAATGGCTGGGTCGATGTGGGCGTGGAGGTCGACCGGTGGCCAGTTGGACGTCATGGAAGAAGACTGAGTTCTGCCGTGCCGCGAACGCAGAGGTCGCGTGCCATGCCTGGGGTGTACCCAGTTGGTAGTCGCATGGATGCGATGTCAGATACACGTACCCCGCGCGCAACGTAGCCACGAATGCTGGGCATCAACGAGGCTGCAGCCAGGACCTCGCCGGCTCGAACGCTGGGCGGATTGTCGACTGCGTAGGTGCAATGGTCGCTCAGGTTCGCTGCGGCAAAGGAGGCTCGGCGCATCAAGCACCCGAAGCACGATCCGCAATGCTGCGCTCGGGGGATACTCAAAAACCGCTTGTTAGTGAAGCCGCACGAGTCGGTCTCGCTAAGGAAGGCCGCGGCATCGACGTCTCCGAGTTGGCTGCCAACCCACGTGAACATCTCGCCTTTCGTCTGGTGCATGAACGGATTCTCGATGAGGCTCTGCGCGCCAACAGCCGCGAGCGTGCTCTCGAGCTCTGCGAGGAACCATGGATGTGTGGTCTTGGTGGAGACGCTGCCCAGTTGGTCGGCGCCCATGGCCGGGTTGAGCGATGCGAACCCGTTCTCGGGTATCCAGAGCGGGATCTGGTTGATGGAGGCCACCGCAAGACCGAGGGCGATAAACAGCAGTGACCGAGTGCGTGTGGAGTGCTCCTTCTTGAAGACCATGCCGTTCGGCTGAGTAGCTCTTCGGCGGAACCCGACCTGGACGTGATGCTGGGCCGCGCCGTCGGGGGCAACCGTGCGGATTCTCTCAGCGACATCCCGCTGCTTCGGCCCGACACCGTTGCCACCGAAGTGGGAAAACAGGATGTGTTCCGACGTCTCCAGGCGTGCCCGGAGCGCACCGCAGCCCGAGTCTGCACCACCGGAGAGGAGCACGACTCGTTCGGCCTCAGGATGCTGATTGGCTGCGAACTTCTCGGCCGGCGGTCGGGCCTTGTTAAACGTGAGCGCCCAGTTGTCGCCGGATAGGAACCAAAGTAGGTGTGTGAGCCGGTCACTGATGCTCGTCCACGCGTCTGGGTCGGAGACGGGAACCGTGAGCGAGAAGGTGCGGGAGGTCCAGTTCACGCTTCCGACAGCACGTAGGACTGACCGGTCGGCGCTGTAGACAAGCATCGCCAGCCGCGCAAAGTCGGCGTTGAGTGGAGATACAGGCCCCAAGGTTTCTAGCCGTGGCGTCAGGCTCGTGACGTACGAGCCGCCGTCGGGCACCCAGTAGAAGTCGCGTTGTGCCGCCGCGTCGCTGACCGTGTCGGGGACCCTGAATTTGAGGGCGAAGTCATTCATCGTCGCTCCCGTACACGGCTTGGAGGTACTCGAGGCCGTTCTCCACAGCCGAGACGAACTCGGCGGCGGTGGGGTTGATCGGGTTGACGTTTGCCATGGAGGCGAGTTCCTCGCAGGCGGCACGGACCTCGTTCTCGAACTCGACACGCTGGTTGCCGGTGAGGCCTTTGGTGTTCAGCTCGGCCGCGGTCGTGGTCAGGTACGCCCAGGTGAGGACGACGGCGAGGGTCTCCTGGGCGATCTCTGCGGGCACTGGGGTCGGGCCGCCGTCGTTGGCGGTGACGACCCACTCCGACACTTCTGCCACGACATGTCGCTGTTCGTCAGCCTCGATCTGGTCCGGGAGTTCCTCGCAGACGGCGGCGACAATCTGTGCCACGACGTCAAAGACGTTGGGGTTTGCACGCAGGGCCGCGTAGTCCAGGCCGAACTCGGCCTGGAGGGAGGCGGCGTCACCGGTGCGGTATGCGTATGCAGCTGCGGCACCACGTCCGGCTGCGCGAGCGCTGGAAGCCGCTGACCGCGGGAACTGCGCCGCGGTTCCCTTTCGGGCCTTCGACCCTGTGCCACTGGCTGTTCGGAACAGTAGGGCGGTCTTGGCGACGCGTTGGGCCTTTGCGGAGAGGGGCTTGGCGCCCGACCCCGGGCCGGTACCTGGCAGCGTCATCTGTTGCGACCCGCCGTCAGGTGCATCTCCTCCGTCGGGAGGAGTCACGCCGCTTGAACCTCCCGGGAGGTTTGCGAGCCAGTCGTCGATGCCCTCGCGCAGATCGTCTCCGATGGCGCCTCCGCCGCCTGTGAAGGAGTCCTTGCTTCCCATCAGCGTGCTCCTCCTGCCGGCAGATTGCTGGTGAGTGCGAGCTTCGTCCGCCCCTTGGCGCGGCCGGCGAGGTCGTCGATGACCGCCTGCATGCCGTCAATACCCGTCAGCGACTTCAGGTACATCGCTGTGGGGGGCTGGAGGTCCTCGGCCGGAAGGCGGCGGAAGGCATCGAGCGCTGCGGGATGTAGTGACGGATGAGCGCTGACAAGGCGACCGATCGCGGTGACTGCACCCCGTTGTTCTTGGGCGCGGTCGCGCGCTCGGCGTGCAAAGAACCCGATGAGGATCCGCGCGTCGTCGACGGGAAGGCGCTCTGCGTGTCCTTCCGCGGTCTTGTTGGTGAGTGGCCCGGTGACGTTGAGCTGATGGACAATGTCGCGGAGTCGCTGCGGGAGTTCTTCGCTAACCAGCAGGTCGCCGCTGAACGAGGCCGCTAGGTGCAGGTAGGGGCTGAGATCGATCTCCGCGAGGGGCGGTTCAAGCTTGGCCCAACGAATCATGTCGTCGGTGAAGGTGTACCTGGCCCCTGCCTGGGCCTGCGCCGGAATCTCGGGCTCTTCGGGTTGGCCGTCGATTGCCGAAGCCACGGCACTGGAGGACTTCTTGCTGGGCTTCGCGGCAGCCTTCCCGCTTCTCGACGCGTTTCCACTCCCGGAGCTCGCGCCATTGGCCGCAGAAGCAGTCCGAGCATCGGCAGTCTCTTCGACCTGGACCTGCGCCGGATGTGTCTGGTGGTTGGCGTTCTGGGCAAGGCTCTCGAGGGATAAGAGCCGATCACGGAGTTCGCCGGTTCGCAGCCAGGAAAGGACCTCTGTGAACTGCTCCGGAAGCAGAACCTCAAGCGTCATCATTTTGGCGACCACGTCTGCATCGAGCTCTATGCCACGGCGGGCGGCAATCGTGCGCCGAATGTTCATGTCGTTCAGGAACCGCTTGATGCGACGCGGGTTTCCCGCGAGCTTCTCGTAGAGGATCGCGGTCAGGCGGTGCGCGAATGCCAGCTCGCGCTGGACGTCCAGCCCAGCCGGCGGGTCCAGTCCGTCTAGTGCACCGCTGGACCTGAGCTTCCCGCACGCCTCGATGAGCTCATCAAGCTGCTCAGGGGCGAACCGGCGCTCAGTCCGGTTCTGGATCTGGAGCAGCAAGAGGTAGGCCTCAGTGTCGAACGCTCCGAGCGCTGGGAGGGGGACGGTGGTCTGGACGATCTTGTGGAGGTACAGCTTCCAGGGCGGCTCAGGAGGGAGGGCGTCTCGGTTGCCCGGCCGCTCCTTTGGCATCTCCCACTCAGGGAGCTCGGACCTGATCGCGTCAGCGACACGATCCTCGTCGGCAGCGACGATGAAAGCCATCCTCGGGACGCTCAGGAACAGACGAATGGCCTCGAGGGTCTCCACCACAGTGTTCGCGAGGCACCTGTCCAGGTCGTCGACGAGGACGGCGACTCGGCGGACATGGGCCAGCTCGCGTGCGCCCATGAGCGCAGCGAACTCCGTATGGAATCCCGCCAGGCCGCGTGGCTCTCCTTCGGCCTCGTCCGTGTCGGGATCCTTGATCAGGCTTGTGACCTCGTCCAATGAAGGCACCTGGAAGGCGACCGCTGCCTTGGTCGCGACCCTCAGTGCCTTGGACCAGTCGACTCGCCTGGCCAACCGACGGACGAGCTTTGCGGCGTCGCTCAGCCTGGTGCTGGGGTACCTGGCAAGCTCGGCGGCCAGCGCGTCAAGGATGTCGGCGATGATGCTTTCCTTGGCGCCGACCGAAGGGTCGTATCTCCACGGGTCGGTGCGCACGACAAGCACCTTGGGTTCCGGCTCGTCGCCAGCGCGCTCGCGCCCGTCGGCATCCCCCAGCCGTGGGTCGGGGTCGATGGCTCGAGCCTCGAGGTCGTCCTCGATGAGTTCCAGCACGGTTGTCTTGCCGCTTCCCCACGGCCCGGAGAGTCCCAGCGACAATGGGTCCAATGCGTCGTCGAGGACGGCGTCGGCGACTGTTTCGGCGATCGCCCTGGCGGCGAGGAGGTCGACCTCCGCCGGCTCGTCGGACCACAACAGTCCAGCCAAGCTCGCAGTGGGTTGCCTCGTGATCACGTCGTCGCCTTGGTTGTCGGAGTGCAGGTACAGACGCGAGGCTAACCAGTTTGATTGGGCCGCAGGCCATATTCCTAGACTGGCTATGTTCCGTGACGCAACTCACATCCTGCCTTGGCCTCGTTCGGGCTCGGTTGTGGTCCATTCGTGTCGACTCGCATTTGAGTGGAGGGAGATGCCAGCGAGTGCGCGATCTGCCGTGCGTACTTCGCACGAGGTCACAGCCTCCGGACGCGTGCGACGTCGGCTCTACCACTACCTTGTCGGCATGGAGTTGTTCCTAAGCCACGCGACCCGAGATGAGCAGCTAGTTGCCGAGGTCGTGTCCCGGCTCGATGCAGCCGGAGTGCAAACCTATCTGGCCGAACGCGACGGACGCGCGGGCACCAACGTTCACAGCAAGATCGAAGCGGCAATCCGACGAAGCGATCTCGTCATCGCATTACTCACCGAGGCTGGCGGATCCTCCAGCTACGTCCATCAAGAGATTGGCTACGCAAGGCGAGCCGGCAAACTGATCATCCCGGTGGTTACTGCGGGCATGGCCGATCACGGCCTCGGCATGCTCGAAGGGACCGAGTACATCGTCGTGGACGAAGCAGTGCCGAGTGCCGCGATCTTGCAGCTCAGCGAACGCGTGACTCAGCTAGCGCAGGCCAAGAGCAGGCGCGACCAACTAGACGCCGCACTCCTCATCGTCGCGCTCGGAATTGTGATCCTCACCGTTCTCGACGACTGAGAACTTCCTGGGGCGTCCGGCAGCGCAAGTAGCCGCAACAGCGGCCACAGTCATTCCGCCGCGATGTCGTCATCGCAGGAATTCATGCGACCGCCCTCGGGTGTCCACCTCACCACGGCGCCGGATAGCAAGCTGCATCCGGCTTCGATGGCCGCTCGCCTAACTCGCGCCTAACTCACCTTCTCGATGGTGATCGCGCAGTCCTCACTGACGAAGCCCAGGTCGAGGACATCTGTCGCGAGCTCCGCGTGCCCAAAGTTCGGAATCTCAACGCCGTTGTGCACGTTCGTCGTGCTGACGATAACCGCCTCGGTGATCTCGATGTTCTGCACGTCCTCGAAGACGAGGGGATCCGCCGCGCCGATGATCACTGTAATCGTGGTAGCCATGACAAGAACGTAGCGATGTTGTAGCCGGATCTCATGACGATTTCTTCGGGTGTCAGGAGACGCAGCCCACCTTCTCGCCCGCACTGTGGCGGTGTATTCCCGTTCGCAATGCTCGGCTGAGGGGCTGGCGGCGGCGAGGACCCGCCCGGGTCCGGATACCTCGACGCGCACACGAGCCGTTGCCCCGCGAACCGCCCGAACAGCCGAAGGCCAGGAAGCAAGCACATGCGTCCATCCGCGAGATCAGACCCACGGCAGGTGGTTCGCGGGTTCGGACGACCCATCGTGAGCGTTGATGGCTCCGGCTCCCTCGTCGTCAAGAGTCGCGACCTACTGCCTAGCGCCACCTGATCGGGCCAGTAGACGCTAGCCTCCGGAGTATGTCTCGCGTATTCATCAGCCACGCGTCAGCGGACGCAAAGTTCGTCGACCCGTTCGTCGACGAGATCCTTCGGTTGGGGTGCGAGCTCAGTGCCAAGGAGGTGTTCTACAGCTCCGGTGCCGACACGGGCGTTCCCTCCGGTGCAGACCTCCTGGCGCATGTCCGCGAACAGGCGCAGAACACGAAGTTGGTCATCGCGATCATCTCTCCGACGTACCAGACGCGACCCGTATGCATGGCCGAGTTAGGTGCGGCTTGGGGCGCGGTGGGGAGGCTCTTCCCGTTGCTGACGCCTGGGATGGATCGTTCGGAACTGCAGGGAGTCCTGTCTCCAATGCTGATCCGATACATGGACGACCAAACGGCGTTGGACGAGTTGCATGATGAAGTCGGGAATGCGATTGGCCACACTTCGTCCGCGCTCACTTGGGGCCGCTCCTCGCAGAAGTGGCTTGCCTCAGTGGCTCGCCGCGCGAAGACGATTCCCGTTCCAGAGGTCGTCACCGCCAAGCAGTGGAAGGAGACACAAGACCAACTGGCGAATGCTCTGGCCTCGCTCGACGCTCGGGCTGCGCAAGTGGAGGAACTGACAGAGAAGGTCCGTGAACTGAAGGACGCGCGAACGGCCGAGGACGTCGCCCGCATCCTCCTGCCAGAGGGCGAGAAGGATCGCTTCGAGGCATTGACCGACGGTGCACGACTGGCACTCCGCGAAGTCGGCTCACCTGTCGCAGAGGTGATCCGGTACGACGTCGCTCTTGCCGAGTACGACGTACCGATGGACCTGAGCAAGCGCAAAACGTGGGAGGCCTTGTTCATCTGAGTGGGCGGATTACCTCCCTACGTCGGAGGCCGCGAATCGCCATGTCCCAGGAGCACAGATCCTGTGACGCTCGAAGGTCGCAAAATCGGTGCGGATGCGCTTGCGGTGACCTACCGTTTGGCGCGTGGCTAAGAGGTTCGGAGGCACGTGGCAGAGCCGCGCAGTGGCCTCAGCCGCACACCGGACCGTTCGGGCCAACAGCCGGTCTTCCTCCGGAGGCGGCATGAGGCCTGCAACCCTTCGACCGTCGTGGGGCGAGTGCTTCGGCTTGGCCCTGATTCCCGGCGTGCTCCTCGGCTTGCTCGTGTGGGCGGTCAACCGGCCTGGCGACAGCGACAAGTATCCCGACTGCAACGGCTACATGACGTCGGCGTCCGACAAGTGCTACGACCATGGGCTCGATCAGGTCACCACATTCGGAGAGTTCAAGTCCCGGACCTAGCGGAACGCGAAAAACGCGCCCGGCCAGCCGTAGCCGGATCAGGGGCGCAGTGCTCATGCGCAGACGTCTCCTTCTCGTACTTCTTCAGGATCTCCTTGTACGCGTTGGATTGCCGCGCCTGCTCCTCGGAAAGGCCCGTCTAACAGCCGGGTGGGTCACTTCGCCGCGCTCGCGGAAGAGAAATGTCGGTGCCGCCCGAGAGCATGCCGCCATGAGGTTTGACTTCAACTCGCACCTTCGCCGCGGCATGCGTTGGATCGGCGAACACACCTACGCAAGCACGTGGATCGTCCTCGCCCCTACAGCGAGCGTCTTCCTCGCAGTGCGCTCAGACGCCGACTGGATTGCGACCACGCTCATGGGTCTCGCTGGGCTGTCATGGTCTGCGGTGTTGATGCCGACAGCAGTCCGTCACGCGGGCGTCAACCTCGCCGGCACGGTCGCCGCTCTCAGCGGAGGGCTGTTAGCTCTCATACTCGGCGCACCGGGTTCAGTCACTGGGCAAACGTCGAGCGAGACCGGGATCCTCCTGATTGCACTTCTTGTCGCGGGTTCGGCGGCGCACCTTGGACAACTTCGAACCCAGGTCGATCAGCGACGTACGGAGCGACAGGCCGATGAACGGCTCGCAGCGCTCGCCGAGCGCCACGCCGCCGCAATCGAGGACCTACGCGTGGAGCTCGTCCGCGAGATGCAGATGTGCCGATGCCGTCGCCCATGGTGGAGACGCACTGAGTCGGCCAGTTAGGAGATCAACACGCGCGAGAACTCAGGGGTCCGTGCTTGCGACATTCCGCCGCAACGATCAGGTGGAGTTCGCCCCCCGCCGTCCGGCCCAACCCCTAGCCGTGGTCGTGGTCGGTGACACCTTCCGCGATGCGCTTCCCAAGGCGCGGGCAGCCCAGAGCCTCCGGGGTGGACCGTCGATCTGAGAGTTGCTCTAGTAGCTGCCTTGTCGGCGCCCTAGCATTGGCTGGTGCCGTCCTCGCCTTCGCCCCTTCTCTACTATGCCGCCGCTAGCGTTCTCCTCTTTGGGGCCCCTGCAGGAGGGATCTATCTCGCTCAGCAGGGTCGGCGGGAAGCGGCTCGGCGGCTGCAAGCCAAGGACGACGAGATCCAGAGGGAAGCGTTAACTCAGGCGAAGGACCGTGCGGCGCTTCGCAAGGAAGCCATCGACGCAGGCGTAAACCCTGACGTGGTGTTCGCCGGCTACGAGGCACTGCGCGACGGCCAGGTCTCGCCTGACCAGGTGATCGACATGGTCAATCGGAACGGGATCGGCGGCTGACCGGCCTCTTCCGACGGATTGCTGGCTATTCGTCCCACGATGCAGGAGCGCGGTAGGCGTCGCGTTACGCGGCGCGCGATCACCCTGCACAGGCGGAAGCCGCCTAGCAGGCGCCGCCGCACAGATCAATCGGTGACATTGGACGCGGCTAACAATGCGCTCCGCGACCTGCGTCACTTCGCCGGCTGAGCAGCGGTCCGGTGATTGCCCGCCGCTGCGCGCGCTACGTCGCGCGGCACGTGCAACTGGAAACCGGACCTGCCGCCGCAGCCAGTCGGTACTTGGAATGCATTGATCGATACGGTCCTCGGTATGAGATTCACGCCGCTTCATCAGGCCCTCGGGTTGCCCGCCGGGCCGATCACCGACGAGTTACTGGATGTTGCCGTCCGAGAGGGTCTCGCCGAGACCGATGGCATCGACTGGAAGCGTCAGACGCCCGAAGTGAAAGGACTGCCTCAGTCCGACTTCCCCAAGGACGTCGCGGCTATGGCGAATAGTGGCGGTGGCGTCATCGTTTTCGGGATCGACGAAGATCAGAAGTTGGCAATCGGCCGCCTCGACATCGGCGAGTTGAACGAGGAGCAGTACGAGAGGGCGCTACGTAGTGCCGCCGTCACCGGAATCCACCCGCCGATCTTCGGCCTCCAAGTGAGTTTCGTCGGCGAGCCCGGACGGCGTGCCCTTGTCGTCGTCGTTCCTGCCAGTGAGGACGGGCCCCACCTCATCTACCGCAATGAGTACTTCGGTGCCCCAGTGCGCAACGACGCCGACACCGTATGGATGCGCGAACGTCAGATCGAGCAGATGTATCGAGCTCGATTCGAGGCACGGCGACAACTGACCGAGGATCTCAACGTGCTCTACGACGAGACCACGTCTGGTAAACCCATTCACGAGCGTGCCTGGTTCATTGCCGTTGCCCACCCAAGGATCCCCGTGCAGGCGAGGGAAAGGATGGATCGCGAAGAGGCTCGGACGATCTACAACCATGCGTATCGATTGGCCCCTGGGTACGCCAGCACGAGGGTTCATCATCCGATTCAGATGATCGATTACCAGAACCCGCGACCTGGCCTGCGCCGGTGGGTGGCGCGTGATGCCGCCGAAACCGATGCGAGCCGATGGAAATCTGCGTGGGCGACCGTCCATTTCGACGGAGCGCTAACCATCGCCGCCGCTATCGGCGCGGGACGGAACCGCGATGGATTCGACGAGGCGTATCGAATCGACTCGGCCCGATGCGAGAGCACGATTGCGGACTTTATGGCCCTTCTACGCGCGACCGGGAACGCCCTCGGGGTGGGTGAGTACGAGGTCAAGGTGGGCATCGAATGGAGCGGTGAGCAAGATCTCATCATTCAGACCGTCGATGAGTTGAACTTCGTGTGGGAGCACGGGTCCATACCCCTGCCCCGATTCGTCCCTGTCGTCTCAACGGTCAGGAACGATGTCGACCACGCAACGTTCATCACGCAGTGCCGTGAACTTGCGCTCGACGTCGTGAACCAAGGCGGAGTTCAAGATCTCCGAGCCATTGTCGGGGCGGAGGTGGAGTAGCCCGTACCGGGCTATTCGTCCGCCAAGTCCCGGCGAACCCAGTCACCGCCGTTGCCGAACCCACGGCTCGTCGACGAGCTCACCGAACCGGTTCGATTCCGTGTCGGGGCCACTCACCACGACCGTGCGTCTTTGATTCAGCGTAGGGTCTGAGCCGTGGCCGCCACTCCCCCTTGGACGACTAAGCCTCGATCCGTGGAGCGATAGGTACGTCCGCGGTTGAGCGGGGGTCGCCTGTCCCCGCGGACGGCAGGGCAGGGGCGTCCTGCTGGTCTGTCCAGCTCTTCCACGATGGGGTTTTGCGCTCGTGCCGGTGCGGCGGTGGACGGGGTCAGGCAGTTGCTGGTGGCCCCAAGGCGTGTCCGAACACGCCGGTCCAGATCGCCAGCCACGTCTCGGCCCAGGGCCAGTGCGCAGGCATGTGCAGCACCGGCCGGCGCTGGGGCCGGGCCAGCCGCGCCGGCACGTGGATGATCTGACGCCGCAGCGTGGCGCCGCGGGCCACGGCCAGCCGGCCGGGGCTGAACGTTCCGGCGGCGCGCAGCAGGTTGTGGGTGATCATCGCGCAGATCACCCAGGCACTGTTGGACGCGAACCGACCGGAGGGCAGATGAGCCAACGGTCCGTCGATCAGGTCGGCGAAGACGGTCTCCACGATCGCGTGCCGCCGGTGGGTCAGGTCGGCGGCCACCGTCGACTCGAGGCTGTTGGTAAAGAAGGGGTGATGACGCCAGACCGGAAACAACTCCTCGAGCTTGGCCTGGTCGCGGACGCGACGCACCACCAGTCGGGCGGTGACCGGCTGCTTGGTCGAGGCGAACGCGGTGAAGGTGGTCTCGGCGACCTCGGCATCGCTGATCAGCTGCCCGGTGTCGGGATCGAGGACGGCACCGGGATAGTGCACCGGCCTCCAGGCGTCCTCGGGGATGGTGCCGATCGCGGCGGCCACAGCGGCGTTCTTGGCCAGCACGAGTGAGAAGCGGGCCTTGGCCCGCAGGCACGCCGCTACGACGGCGCTGTTGCCGTAGGCGGAGTCGCCACGGACCAGGATCTCGCCGCTCGCTCCGGCGGCGCGGGCGGTGGTGATCGCCTCGGCCACCATCGAGGCCGCGCCCTTTCCCGAGCCTGCCTTCCCCGCCCGGAGTCGGATCCCGGCCAGCACCGGCGCCCCCTGGGTGGTGCTGATCGTGGTCGCCAACGGGGAGAGGCCCTTGCGCAGCACCTGCTTGCCCGAGATCTTGGTGTGCCCGTAGCTGGCACCCTGTTTGGCGTGGCCGTAGACCGGGCGCAGCAGCGAGTCGATGTCGACATAGGCCTGCTCGTCGATCCCGGGCAGCAGGTCGGTGCGCTGGGCCAGGTTGACCAGATGCGCGCGTGCCACCGAAGCCAGTTGCAGGGTGTGGCCGTGGGTGAACTCGCGCAGGAACTGACCCAACGTGGCCGGCGCGTAGACCTCGGAGAACAGCAGCTTCATCCCGCCCGAGCGGATCACCTGCAGATCATCGATGCTGTCCGCGCCCGCGGCCATCCCGGCGATGATCGAGGCGACCTTCCCGGCCGGGTTCACCCCCGCCGAGGCGACCCGAGACGAGGCCAGCCGTACCTTCTCGGTCAGCAGGTCGGAGAGTCCGGCCTGCTCGGCCAGCGCCATCACCGGCACCAGTCCCGCCGACGACACCAACCGCTCGTCATCGAACAACGGCGTGGCTCGGGGCCACGGATGAGATAGATT
Source organism: Nocardioides sp. AN3 (assembly GCF_054653495.1). Classification (NCBI taxonomy): domain Bacteria; kingdom Bacillati; phylum Actinomycetota; class Actinomycetes; order Propionibacteriales; family Nocardioidaceae; genus Nocardioides; species Nocardioides sp. AN3. The sequence goes on along the minus strand of NZ_BAAIGC010000004.1, from coordinate 231,186 downwards.
CACTTTCAGTGCCTTGCTGGTGCGGAGCGAACAGGGACCTAGACACTCCCGATTCTTCTGCCCCGCAAGGCACTTCTACGTTCACCCCGCCGCAGCCACGCCGATCAACGACGGATCCTCCACGGATCGAGGCTAAGCTGCAGCGCGCTGTCGATCTGCTCGGAGATCTGCGGGCGAGAATCGACGATTACTTGGCCGACGGAACAAGCGCCGGGGTCGATGTCGTCCGGACCGGGTCAAGCGAGTACGAACTTCGCCTTCGAATCGCGAAGCCACCGGCCCCGCAGTGGTCGGCGGTATTTGGCGACGTCGTCCACAATGTCCGATCGGCTCTAGACGCAATGACCTGGCGCGTCGTAGCCACCCACATGACGAGATCATTAACGAACTCTGAAGAACGCAAAGTCATCTTTCCAATCTGCGAGTCAAGCGAACAGTATGAGCGATCACGCTGGGCGCCGCCTGACCTAGATGCGTCGCTGCGAACGGTCTTTCGTGCTCTTCAGCCCTTCGCTGACGTCGAATCTCTGGGCTTGCCTACGTCTGAACTGGCAGCGGCGGTGGGAAATCACCCATTGACCAGACTCCAACAGCTATCAAACGTGGATAAGCACCGGGGCCTACACGCGACGATTTGCGCCCTCGACCTTGTCTATGTCGGCTTGGAGGACGGCGCGAGCTCCGAATGGCTGCCGGCTGATCCCTGGCCGTGGGCAGATGGCAGTTTGATCGCTCGGGTGCGCATCGCGGGCGACTCGGCTCCCTCGCAGCCAGAGTTCGGAAACCGTCTGGTGGTCGCGCTCGAGGACGGCTCGGGCCCGCTCAGAGCTCAACCGGTCGTTGACCGCCTGAACGGGCTGATCAGCCACGCCGAGTGGATTCACTACGCGCTGGCGCCGTATCTCAAGTAGGTCGACTCACGGTCTTCCGCCGCATGGGCTCTTGGTCCTCGTCGTCGTTTGCGGGCCACCAAGATCGGTCAGCGGGGGCCGCTAACGCCGTAGCCTCGTCCACGGACCCGCCCTGCCAGTGGGCTGCCGCACGGCTCGCCGTCCAGCTTTACGGTGAGGGAGGCAGCCCGTTCAAGCCGGGGGCCGGGAGGCCCCGCGGGTCGCGTTCCGCGCCGCACGTACATGTGTCAGCCGCCTGTCGCCGATTGAATGAACTCGACCACGGCGACTCGGCACAGACGGGCCGACATGTCGTCGCTGAGTGAGAAGATCCGGTGGTGAGCCAGTGCGCGAGCTGCGGACATCAGGTCGATGAACACGACCGCGACGTCCGCTTCCGACTGCCGGATGTGATCGCCGCCCTGCCCGACCAGGAGGCTAGCGACGGCATCCGGATGGACGATCCCGACCCGAACCGCGCGGACATGATCGATACCAAGCAGTTCGGCTCCTTCTTCCGGTCGCTGGTCCAAGTCCGCCTGAGCGGCGGGTACTCAATCACCTACGGCGTCTGGGTCAACGTCGACTTCGACGACCTCGGGCGGGCCCTCGCGGTCTGGAACGAGCCGGACTACGCCGATCTTCGAATGACGGGCACCTTGGCAAACGCCATCGAGCCCTGGGAGGTCCTCGGTTCTTCCGTGACCCTCGGCGTGCTCGATGTGGATGAAATGCCGTGCGTCGTCGACAGCTCCGACGACACGCTCCGCGCCGTCGTCAGCCGCGAATGGGATCACGGTCCGGTCCTGAGTGTGCTGTCTCGGCTGCACTGAACGGCGACGTCCGGACGCCGCGACGGGCTGAGTGTGTCGACCCTGCGTCACTCCGCGACAGCAGCCGGCGTTGGAACCGCCGCGAATTCTCGGCGGCTGTCGGAGCTCCGCCTTAACCGGATCAGACGGATATCGTCCCGCCATGGATCACGATCAGTATACGGCCGGGCGGGGAACGCTGACCCTTATCAACGCAGGTTTGGCTCCTGGCAAGGGACGAAACGATCTCGCGTGGTTCCTCGTCTCCTTGCTCCTGGGCCGATTTGCAACTCTGCTCATCGTGCTCATGCCGCCGGTCGAGGCGAAGCTGGCCTATTAGCCGCGCTGACCGTGCCGTCTGGCAACTGAGGCAGGCCCGAGGGCCGACTCCCTGTGGAGGACGGACCCCGACTGTCCTCTCCGCAGGTTACGGTCCGTCTATGACATCTGACGAGCGCAAGCCTGCGGTGGCGCAGGGCCTGTCCTTCCTCTTCGACAACGAGCCGACCTGGAGCGATCTAGTCTGGTACGCGGATCAGGTGAAGGCGTCCGGCGTGGACCTCAGCGGGCCGATCCTGTTCGACTACGACGACCAGCACGACGAGTTCGGGCGTACGGGCATGACGTTCTACACCCACCCGGACACGGCGGTCGTTGACCCCTGGGCGACGGTGCCTCCGGATCCGTGGGCGGTGCCAGCCGACACAACCGTGCCGACCGATCCGTGGGGGATCCCGGCTGACTCGACGCCGCCGCCAGTGTGGACGCCCGAAAGCCCGGAGAAGAAGGCCGAGCGAGAGCACGCGCTGCAAGAGGCGCGCGAACGCCTCGATCCCGAGATCCGTCGACTCGCTTCGGATCAGGGGTACGAGGTGGACGTCGAGTGGGTCTCGGGCATGGCCGACGTCATCTTCCTGGACCCGTCGAAGTACCACGCGAGCACGGAGTTCCGAAAGAGCGTACGTGCGGCCCTGGCAGGCTCCGGCTGGTCGGCAGCGTTCAACATGCAGAGGACGCACATTCCTGGCCTCGGCGAGCCTGCTACCTGACGAGGACATGGAACCTCGGGTCGCCGAGCACGTAGGCGTCCTCCCAGGTGTCCTTGCCGATCCGGGTGCGGATGCGCACCCGGAACTCCGGCAGGCTCTCCCCCGACCCCATCGCCAGGATGAAGCCCTGCTTGGCTCTGATCTCCAGCGGGCCGACCTCCGTCTCGTCGCCGAAGTCGTCTCCAAGCCTCGCCACGGGGTAGGTCACCCCGTCCGCCGTCACAGGCCGCTCAACCACCACCGAGTCGAGGTCTTCGCCTCCCTGGTTCTCGACGTAGTAGAGGGCCTGGGTGACACCGCTCACCTCGTGCTTGTCGAGCGTGACGACGAGGACCGGCTTCCGCGCGCGCCGCTCGGCGCTCTTGGCAGCGCGCGCCTGCGTCCCGGTGTAGGCGGCTGAGAGCACCGACGCGACGAAGGCGAACAGCGAGACAATAAAGGCGGCGATATCCACAGGGAGCACCGTAGCGACCGGCGCCGACAGCGCTGACTAAACACCTGGGTTGCCACCGGGTTTGCATCGCCGCCGGCGACGGGAATGGTGCGTCACAGCGCCGCCTATCCCCGCGAGTTACCGCATCCAGCCGATGTGCGGAAACGTCGACCTGTCATCCGAAATGATTCCGAGCGTGACGCTGCAGCGCCGCCCCACCTGGCCGCCCGTCTGAACGTTGGCCATCTGGGCGGTCGTGCTCGTGTTGTCGACGTTCACGTCATTCATTCAGAGTTCGCCCGTCCACAACGATTCGTGGTTGCCCCTGCCCACTATCTGGGAACCTAGGCCTCTCACTCGGCTTCGGGCGCCTCGCCGCGGGCAGGTGGGCATGGGGCGCCGCGTGGACTATCGGCACGATCGGGGGCGCCATTGCCTACATGGGCGCTGTCGTGATCTTCGTGTTGACGTACGGAAGCTGAGCCGTCGAAACCTACCTTGCCTCGACCACGACGCGGCTACCGGTTCTGTCACCGGCTGTCTGCCGCGGTCCGTGCGCTTGCGGAGGTGGGTCCATCCGCCGGGTTGGTCACTTCGCCGCGAGCCGGGCGCAAGCCCGTACTCCCCTCAGCCATCGAGAATCGGTTCGGTCAGCCGGTCTTACGAAATCATTCAACGACGAGCCGTCCTCTTCGCCTGGGGCGGCCGCTCAGTGGCTCCAGTAGTTTCGTCCGGCGCCCCGGCGTCTGGCTTGGACGATGTTCTTGTCGGTGATGCCCGTTTTGTGCGGCCAGAAGGCGTACACAGCCGCCGCCACCACGATGCAAACGACGATCACGATCCAGACCATGCCGACCACTCTCCTTCTGCTTCTTGGGACCATGTGGGCTTGGCCCTCAGGACAGCGGCTCGCACCACGCGGAGGTCACCAGACCGTGGGAATGACCCTAGGAACGCCTACGCCGGCGGACTGTTCGCCCGATGACACAGCGCCAGTGAGCAGCGTCACACCGCCGCTTGAGACTCGCAAGGCGACTCCGGCCATATTGGAGCTGAGCGTGGACGGTGGCCTGTGTGGTCAAGAGAACGCAACCGCACACACGACGAACGCCCCGACGCGCAACAGCGTCGAGGCGTTCGGTGTGCGGAGAAGGACTACCGCTTCGCGGTCTTCCGCGCCGGTGCGGCCTTCTTGGCCGATGCAACCTTCGTCGCGGTCTTCTTCGCCGGAGCACTCGCCGAAGCCGTCTTCTTGGCAGCTACCTTCGCGGGTGCAGCCTTCTTGGCTGGTGCGGTCTTCTTGGCCGACGCGACCTTCGTCGCGGCGTTGGTGGCGGTCTTCTTCGCCGGAGCGCTAGCTGCCGCCGCCGTCGTCGTGGCGGCCGTCTTGGTGGCCCCTGCCGTCGCCGGCGCTGCCTTCTTGACGGCTGCGGCCTTGGTCACTGTGCTCGCGGCGGTCTTCTTCGCCGGGACGGCGCTCGCCGGAGCCGAACCACTGTCGAGGCGCTTGACCAGCGTCGTGACGCCCGAAGGCAGAAGCGGCAGGTGCTTGGGCTCACGGCCCAGCTTCACGGTGCCGTTCGCAACGCCCTTGAGGCGAGTGCCAGCACGGAACTTGGCAACCGTCGACTTCTTGATCCGAACAGCCGCACCAGTCTGCGGGTTACGACCAATACGGCCAGCACGAGCGGCGGTCTCGAAGGTGCCGAAACCGGTGATCGAGACCTTCTCGCCCTTCGCCACGCTTCGCTCGACGATATCGATGAGCCCGTCAAGGGCAGCAGCGGCAACCTTCTTGTCGCCCAGTCGCTCGGTGAGCCGGTCGATGATGTCAGCCTTGTTCATTGTTCTCCTGAACTCATGGGTGGCCCGCGTCATTGCCGGGCGAGTGCGTCAAACGATGACGGTCTCTGGTACGGCGTGCGCGATGTGACGGTCCTGAGAATACTCCGTATCCGCGCAACTCGCCGATTTCTTCGGCTTCTTCGAAGTCCCCAGCGCCCAGATCGTCATTCGACGACCGGGCCGGGGCTGGGCGCCGGTACTGACGATTCTCTAATCGCGCTCTTCATGAAGCCAAGGTGCCCTCGCGTCGCCGCGACAGAAGTGATTGCCGATCAGGAACGCACGGAAAGGCCGTCACGACCAGTGAGCCGGTTCGTTGTGGCCTTTCGAGCTGGCTCGCGTCAGTTGGCCGCTTCGAACGCCTGCCGAACGCTGGCGGGAATCCGGCCGCGGTCGGGAACGTCATAGCCGTTGCTCTTGGCCCATGCCCGGATCTCTTGCGGGCTGGTACCGGCCGGGGCAGCGGTCGACTTGCGGGCAGGAGCGCTGGCGCGGCTCGCTTTGCGGCCGGCGTCGATAAACGGAGCGAGGGCCTTGCGCAGCTTCGTGGCGTTCTTCTCGTTGAGGTCAATCTCATAGGACTTGCCATCGAGGGCGAACGAGACCGTCTCGACGCCTTCGGAACCGTCGAGGTCGTCCTCGAGGACAATGTGAACCCGCTGCGCCATTTCACAGCCTTTCAACTCAGAAGTGGAGCGATTACGCGCACTCTAGCCTTCAGGGTGGAATAGGGCATTTGCGTGACCGACCACCATGTGCGGATTTGCTCGCAGTTGCCACATCGGGTGGCCGGTGTGATGGCGTGAAAGCGGCGCTTCACGGCGCGCACTCGCCCGGTCGTCATCGCTTCCACCGCCGCGCGGGCGCGACCCCATAGCGGCGGGGCGTCTCATCCCACAGACAGAAGAGCGGTGAGAAGGCAACGCTCCCGTCGCATTCCGCTCGGCGATGCCGTCTACGTGCAGGCGGCGCCTTCGCAGCATGGCCGGATGTATCCGCATCCGTCGCAGCGCTCGTGGGAGGTCTCCCAGCGCATGAGCGTGTCGCAGTTCGGGCAAGGCTCGGTCAGATCGGCCACCGTCCAACCATAGGTCGCTTGACGGGCCGTCCCCGGCGACACGGCGACACCACGCATTGGTGGCGCAGCGCGTGCACCTCCTCGATGACGAACCTGAATCTCGAGGGGGAACGATGCCAACCTATTCCAAGCCCGCCGACAACGCCGACGAGGCCCGCGAGGCACTCCGCGCGTTTGCACATGCGACACGCGCGATCAATGACCCAACCGATATCTACTCGATCCTGGGAGCGGTGACCTCGGGCTTGGCGTCTCTGGCCCAGGCACTGCATCAACTGGGTGAGTTCCACGACGGGCCGAGAAGCCGATGGGCACTCGTTGGCGACGATCATCGGGCTGGCCGTGCGGCGTCCTACCAGGTGTCGTGGGAGCTGCATCGTTCCGCCGAGATGCTCCAGCAGGTCACCGACGGCGTTGCCCGAGCGCACGAGATCGAGGCGACCATCGCCTATGACCCGAGGAGGAACGCGGCGTCCGCCAACCTCGCGGGAACGGGCAGGCGCTTGTCTGACTCGGTGTCTGAGCCGTTGTCTGGGCCGGGGGTGTCGTTGTGACGGGGTGGCGCGACGGTCGCGTGCACGCCGCAGTCCTGGTCTCACCGCGGCGAGAGCGGCGCAGCGACCGCCGCCGACGCAGGGACGCCGCCCGAGCCGTCATCACAACCGCGCGAGACGCACGGCAGGCAGCCGCGAAGCTGGAGGCCGCCGAGCTCGCCGCGGAACGCCGCGACACCGTTCTGCTCCCCCGTGCCGGGGAGCGCGGGTCAGCGGCGCTGCGCACCCCGGGTCGGTTCCGGCTCCCCCGCCACCAAGACACCTCCGCGACCCTGGCCGGCACCTACCCGTTCCTCGCCGAAGGCGGACTCGGTAGCAAGGGTGTCTTCGTCGGCCAGGATCTGTACTCGGGCAGCTCGTTCGTCTACGACCCCTGGGTTCTCTACGCCCGCGGCCTGATCACCGCCCCCAACGTCGTGCTGGCCGGGATCATCGGCTCGGGCAAGTCCTCGCTGGCCAAGAGCCTCTACACCCGCTCCATCCCGTTCGGACGGCGCGTGTACGTGCCCGGTGACCCCAAGGGCGAGCACACCCCGGTCGCCGAAGCAGTCGGCGGCAAAGCCATCGCCCTGGGGCACGGCATGTCGACCCGGCTCAACCCGCTCGATGAAGGCCACCGGCCGGCCGGTCTCGACGACGCGGCGTGGGACAGTCAGGTCACCAGCCGGCGCCGCGACCTCATCGGCGCCCTCGCCGAGACCGTCCTCGACCGACGACTGACCCCGCTGGAGCACACCGCGGTCGACCTCGCCCTCGACCGGACGGTCCGCTCGTGTGAGGTCCCGGTACTGCCGATGGTGGTCGACCGCCTCCTCGCCCCCGACCGCTCCGATGACCACGACGGCCGGCTGACCGAGGACGGACGACTGGTCGCCCACGCCCTGCGGCGGCTCGTCGCCGGCGACCTTGCCGGGCTCTTCGATGGCCCCTCCACCGTCCGGTTCGACCCGACGCTGCCGATGATCTCCCTCGACCTGTCCCGAGTCACCGAGAACGCCACCTTGATGTCGGTGCTGATGACGTGTGCCTCGGCCTGGATGGAAGCCGCCCTGATGGACCCGGCCGGGGGTCAGCGGTGGGTGATCTATGACGAGGCCTGGCGGCTCATGTCGCATCCCGCGCTGTTGCGGCGGATGGATGCGCACTGGCGCCTGGCCCGTCACTACGGGATCGCGAACATGCTGATCTTCCACAAGCTCACCGACCTCGACAACGTCGGCGACCACGGCTCGGCCATGCGGGCGCTGGCCTCCTCGCTGCTGGCCAACGCCGAGACCCGGATCGTCTACCGGCAAGAATCCGACCAGCTCGGCGCCACCGCCGCCGCCCTCGGCCTGACCCGGACCGAACAGTCCCTGATCCCGACGCTCGGCACCGGGCAAGGGCTGTGGCGGATCAAGAACAGGTCCTTCGTCACGCAACATCAGCTGCATCCCGCTGAGCTCGCCCTCTTCGACACGACCGCCCGAATGTCGACAAATCTCAATGGGTTCGCGACTCGGGGTGAGCAGTGATGACGGTCGATACCCGCGCACGCGCCGCGCGCGAGGCCAAGCTCGAGGCCCTGCATCAAGAGCTCACCACTGCCGTGGCCGGGCTGGTCACCGGGGAGGACTGGAAACGGGCGATGACGTTCGCGGCCCAGTTCCGCTCGCGCTCGTTCAACAACTCGATGCTGATCTACGCACAGCACGCGGCCGCCTACCAACAGGGCCGGGTGCCGGAGCCGACACCAACCTACGTGGCCGGGTTCAAGCAGTGGCTGACCTTGGGCCGAGCCGTGATCAAGGGTCAGCACGGCTACGGCATCTTCGCCCCGGTCACCGCACGCTTCGCCACTACTACGCCGAGTGATCCGGGCTCGTGGCGGCGCCTGGCTCGCGGCGAGAAACCTGGCCGAGGCGAGGTGGCCCTGTCGCGGATGGTGGGTCAGCGCCCGGCCTATGTCTGGGACGTCTCCCAAACCCAGGGTGACCCGATCCCGGAGCCGCCTCGCCCGACGCTGCTGCAGGGGCAGGCACCCGAGGGATTGTGGGACGGGTTGGCCGACCAGATCACCGGCCACGGTTACGAGCTTCGTCTGGTCTCGACCGCGCGGGTGATCGGTGGTGCCAACGGGCTGACCGACTTCGGCACCCGTGAGGTCTCGGTCCGGATGGACATGGACGAGACCGCCCAAGTCAAGACGCTGGCCCACGAGCTGGGGCACGTCGTCCTCCACGCACCCGCAGGGATCGAGTTGGCCGCCGACCTGACTGTCGACGCGGGGTTGCATCGCGGGGTCGCGGAGGTTGAGGCCGAGTCCGTAGCGCTGATGGTCGCGGCGGCGCACGGCCTCGACACCAGCTCCTACACGGTGCCCTACGTCTCGTCCTGGGCCACCAGCGTGCCGGGCAAGTCGCCGGTCGAGGTCGTCCAAGCCACCGCCGAGCGGGTCTGCGCCACCGCGCTCGGGATCTTGGCCACGCTCGACACCACCCAGCTCGGCGACGGTGACCCGCCCGGGCTCGACCGCGACGCTCCCGCCAACCGCTACGCCCCACCGATCAGTGCTGCCGCTCGACATGACGCAGTCGTGCTGGGCCGATGAGAATCCCCGTCGTCCTCCCCACCGTCGACGTCATCATCGATGCCGCCGGCGCACTCACGGCGACCGTCGACGGCCAGAAGTACACAACGGGGAAGCGGCAAGACCGCGGCGACCTGGCCGACCTCATCGACCAGATCACCACCGGGATGCAGACCGCGGTCCGGGTCGTGGTGCACGAGGCCGACGGCAGCACCTATCAGGACATCAGCGTGCCAACCGCGACCCCACCCGTTGACCAATCCTCGAGTGCCCGGTCACCGAGTGTTGGGTCACCGAGTGCCGAACCAGCGACGCGGTCGGTACCTGTCGAGGGCTCGCTCGCACTCGGCGTGGGCGCCATCAGCGGAGCTGGCTTCCAGCCGGGCGAAGACGTGGCACTCGCCTACGTCCTCGCCCACAAGATCGCCGACACCGATGGGCGCACCGTGCTTCGTCTGCCGCCCGCCCTCCTGGCCTTCGAGCACGGCACGGTGCTGATGGTCGGCACCAGCTCGCACCGAGTCACCCTCGTCGCTGCGGCAAACGACTCACCCGTCGATCCATCCCGCAACCGACCCGCCGACACCGCCCTCGACACCGCCCTCGACACGGCCCGGGGCACGGCCCGGGGCACGGACGTCGACGGGGACGTCGACGAGCCGTCATGAATCCCCACGGACGTGCGGTCAACGACCCGCTCGTCAACGCCGGCCTCGGCGGCGCTGGTGCCATATTCGCGATCGCGCTGACCTTACGGATCGCGGGATCCTTCGCCGCCATCCTCACCGGCAGCACGCCGCCGACAGCAGGCATCAGCTCCGGCCTCCGCGTGCTGACCTCACCCAGCGACCCGGCCGGCGCACTGAACGCCCCCGGCCTCTCCTCGGCCGCCTACTGGGCCGTGGTCGCCGTCGTCCTCGCCGCCCTTGCCAGCGCCACCTGGGCGGGGTGGCGCCTGGTCGCCGGTTCCAGGCACCACGCGTCGATAGACCCGCATCGGATCGCCGGTGCCGCATCCAGCCGCGACGTCCGACTCGTCGCCTCCAAACAGGCCTTGGTGGCGCGCGGCCGCACCCTGCGCCCCTCCCTCTCCCACCCGCGCGCGCACCAGATCGGCTACCTCCTCGGCCGCTCACGCGGACAACAGATCTGGGCCTCGGTCGAAGACTCGATCCTGGTCCTCGGTCCACCCCGCTCGGGCAAGGGCCTGCATCTGGTGATCAACGCGATCCTCGACGCACCCGGCCCGGTGGTCACCACCTCGACCCGGCCCGACAACATCGCCGCCACCATCACCGCTCGTCAACAGCACGGCCCGGTCGCGGTCTTCGACCCGCAACGCCTCGCCGGGGACCTCCCGTTCGGGCTGCGCTGGTCTCCGATCCGCGGCTGCGAGATCCCGCTGACGGCGATGGTCCGCGCCGCCGGCCTCGCCTCCGCCACCGGGCTGTCCAGTGGCGGGGTCGAGTCCGGCAGCTTCTGGGAAGGCAAAACCCGCGCCGCGCTCCAGGCCCTGCTGCATGCCGCAGCCCTCGAACACCTGTCGACGCGAACTCTGTTCGAGTGGTCGCTCTCCCCCGCGGCCGCCACCGACGCCGTCGGCATCCTCTCCGGTCATCCCGCTGCCGCGACCGGCTGGGATCAGTCGCTGGGGTCGATGATCGACGCCGATCCGAGGACGCGGGACTCCATCTGGATGGGGGTCTCCCAAGCCCTGTCCTGCCTGGCCGACCCACACGTGCTCGACGCGGTCAGCCCAGCACCTGGTGAGGAGCTCGACCCAGAGCAGTTCCTCACCCGCAACGGCACGCTCTACCTGCTCGCCACCGGCGCCGGTGCCGGCGCGTCCTGGTCCCTGGTCGCCGCGCTCATCGAAGACCTCGCCGAGACCGCACGCCGTCTCGCCGCCGCCTCACCCGGCGCCCGTTTGGACCCGCCGCTGCTGCTCGCGCTCGACGAGATCGGCAACCTCTCCCCCCTGCCCTGCCTGCCCACGCTGATGGCCGAAGGCGGCGGTACCGGCATCACCACCATGCCCGTCCTGCAATCGCTGTCCCAAGCCCGGAACCGGTGGGGTGAGCATGCCGCCAGTGCGATCTGGGATGCCGCCATCGTCAAGGTCATCCTCGGCGGCGCCTCGGCCTCCAAGGACCTCCAAGAGCTCTCGATCCTGATCGGGGAACGCGACGAGACCACCGACACCATCTCCACCGGCGACTACGGCTCTCGGAGCCTGCAGCGCTCCATCCGCCGCACGGCGATCCTGCCGCCCGACCGGATCCGCACCCTGCCGTTCGGCACCGGACTCGTCCTCCTCCGCTCCGCACCTCCAATCGTCACCGACCTACGCCCCTGGACCAGCCGCAAGCAGCAGTTTGGCGACTCGAGCTGACCGGAACGCGCTGCGCACCTGACTGACGAGAGCGGCAACCCTCCCCGGGGCCGCACCCCATCCGGAGTCAGGAGCACGGACATGTCGATCCCCACCCAGATGAGCCTGGCCGGGTTCATCGCCTCAGCACCCGAGCTGCACTTCACCGAGACCGGCCACGCGCGCATGTACACCCGCGTCGGCGTCGAGCACTATCGCAAAGAGGCCGACGGCACCTTCACCAAGCTCGACCCCAGCTACCACGACCTGGTCATGTTCAACACCGCCGCCGAGAAGGCCTACGACCGGTTCCGCCCCGGCGACTCTTTCATCGCCAGCGGCTACATCCACGAATACGAAGTCGAACGAACCGGCAGCAGCCTCATCAAGGAGGAATTCGTCGCCCGCAAGATCGGCCACGACACCCACAAGACCAGCTACCAGGTCCACCGCCGCCAAACAGCAATCGAGGAGGCTCCGACACCCGCAGCCCCCACAGCAACGGCCCCCATACCAACGGCTACGCCGACTCCGAGTCCAGCCGCCCGCCTCTGATCCGGGCGCGACCGATGGACCACGACGACGACACTGCGCGCGTTTCCGACGCGAGCGCTGCCGACGACGAGTGGGAAAGGGCCGGGCAGGACGAGAGCGGCTACGTCGGCGCGGATGAAGAGGGGTACGCCGACATCCTCGACTCCACCGACGGGATCAGCCGCCCTGTCAACTGGAACCTCCTCGACGCCGAGGAGGCCGAGGTCGAGTGGCGCGACCTGGACCGGTGGGTGACCTGGCTCAAGACCACCTTCGGACTCCCCCCAGCGATCGTGCCGCCTTACTGGCACCGCCACGACGAGCTCATCTGGGAGCTCAGCGCTCTGCACACGCATTTTCTCAACAGCTATCACCCCGACACCTCACCGTCTGCGCCGATCGGCTGGCTCCGCGACTTCGCCGAGGCCCGGCACCGACTTCGCGATTGGGTCGCGGCCTGCGGCACCCGCCTCGACCGCGACCGACCCACCCGCCAAACACCCTGGCCCGGAGAGACCACCGGCACAGAAGCCGACGCCGCCTCGATCAGCGACCCGCAGGCAACCGCGCGAGGCGAGGTCGAGATCCGCGACCGGGCCGCCGACTTCGAGGTCTTCGTCCAACAAGACCTCTTCCGGCGACGACGAACTGCGGACCTCGTCGCCACCCAGCTCCGGCAGGCCGAATCCGACGGCGCCGCGCACGGCAACTGATCCAACCTCGCCCGTCCGATCACGCAGACGCCGCGTTGTCCACAGCCCAGCCACCTCGAGATGCCGGTCAGCCGCAACCACCAGCAGCCTCGAGGCCTCTTCTCCGATGGGAAGCAGCCCCATGCACAACGAACTGAACCAACCGCCCCACACGCCCACGCCGCACGAGCCCCTGTTGTTGTCACACGCAGTGACCCTTGTCCAAGCTCGGTCCACGATCGCGGCGCTGGCCGATCACGCCCGCACGATCGAAGGATCCTCGGCCTACGAGCACGTCCTCATCGGCCTTGACCACCTCCATGCCGACCTGGCGCCAGCGCTTGAAGTCGACGGGCTGACCGAGGACCCGGACGTCCTGTACGCGGTGGCGATGTCCGCGGTCGAGGAGCTCCCCGATCACGGGGTCGACCGTCTTGAGGTCGAGCTGCTGCTCGTGATGCTCGCCGATGCCCGCGCCACCGATGGCGCGGAGTCTTTGGGCCGCTTGTGATGTACGGCGAGACAGTTGGCCGGCTGCGCGAGGGATTCGCCGAGCTCTTGCGGCAGCACCGGGTCCAGCAGCGCATCGGCGGTCGCGGAACATACACCGTCACCGCGACCACCACGCCCGCCGAACGCGCCGAGATCGGCCGCAGCATCCGGATCTACCGCCAAGCCGTCCTCGCCTGGTGCACCCAGACCGCCCACGCCATCGACCCGTGCGTGGTCAGCAACCTCGCCCACCTGCCGGCCAACCCGTTCATCGCCGCCGCCGAACGCGACCTCGGGCCCCTGTACTCCCTCAAGCACGCGCTCAAGGCCACCACGGAGGCCTCCACAGCGCGGCTCCCGACTCTCGACGAGCTCACCACCCCAAACCAGGTCGACATGGTCGAGTCCTGGCGTCACCTCGCCCGAGCCGCGGCGCTTGCCGAACACGACATCACCAGAATCGGTCGCGGTCAGCGCTCCCTCAGCCTCGGGCAGGCCCTGGCCGTGACCGGCGACATCGCCACCATCACCCAAGCCCTCATCGTGCTCGACAACCGCTACGACAACATCCCCGACTGGGAACCCCTACGCAACATCGGCACCCTGGGTTGGGCCGCCCTCGCGTGCGCGCTCGACGCCAACCTCGGCGCACCCGACTTCTCCGTCGACCAGCAAGGCTGGCGACCCCCGGTCAAGACGATCAAGGGCCCCGGCAAGCCCGGCCTGCTCGGCGTCCTGCAAGCCGAACACAACCTCACCGTCCGGCTACGCACCCCGCCGTCAGCGCTGAACCTCCGCCTCGTCGTCGACTCCCAACGACTCCTCTCAGCCGGACTGGTCACGCACGCCGGACCCGTCGACCCCGCCCTGGCTCAACAATGGCAGGAACGAGAACACACCTACACCCTCCTGCAGCGCGCACTCCGCGGCATCAACGGAGTCGTCGGCCGAGGCGGCCTCGCCGCCGCCGAAGGCGCCAACGCTGTCAGCCGCCTGCGCCCTATCCCGACCGGACATCGCGTCGAGCCCCGACTGCTCGCCGGCTTCGTCACCCTCTTCGACCGCGTCGACAACAGGGTCGCCGACATCCTCGACCACGCCCTCACCCGCGGGCACTTCTTCGAACGAGTCGCCCTGCCGCAGATCGACGACGACACCACCAAGCTCGTCCGGCCCCTCCAGCAGGGCTACCGCCCGGTCACTGCCGATACACGGACCCGGTTACGGGCCATCGGCCAGGACCGTCTTCGCGGCGGAACCGAGGAGGCCGCGCCGTCCGCCGAGGCGGCGCGCAGTCGCGCTGATCTGCAAGCCGCTCTGATCCACCATCCTCCGACCCGAGCAGCGGGACCCTACGTGTCGATGTGACGCGCCCTCATTCGTCTAAGGGCGTGCCCGAGGGCTCAGGTTCTCGCATTCGTCCCCGTCGCGCTCGACGAGTGCGAACCGGTCGCCTGTATCCACCAACCTGCTTCCGACCCGCCCCGCCCAGTGGGACCGATCGCAGGCTGCCGCTGCGGACGTCGTCGCACGTGTGGGCCTGAGCCTGGTGTGGTCCGTGCCGAGTTGACCGGGGTCATCTGGCGGCGCCTGTCCACCTAGTTCACAACCATGTCCTCGAACGCCAAGGAGATCCGCATGTCGGCCCACCGCACGATCGATGCACCTGTCTACCTCAGCCTGGCGGAGGCAGCCGACATCGTCGGACAGTCTCAGAAGACAATTCGTCGCCGGATCGCCGCGGGCACGCTTCCTGCCTATCGATTCGGTCCGCGCACCATCCGCGTGCGCCTCGACGAACTCCAGTCGGCCGGTCGACGAATCCCGTCGGCCAGGCCCGGCGACTGAACCGTCGCGACTCGAGCGGCCAAATCATTTCGACACGTATTCGACACGGCCGGTGAATCAGAACAGCCTCTGACCTGTGTTTTCGCAGGTCAGAGGCTGTTTTCCGATGGTGGGCGATACTGGGTTTGAACCAGACCACCCGCGAGCCAGTAGTTACTGGATCTATCAGCGCAAACGGGTCTGTGACCTGCGAATACGGAGCACATTAGCGTGGATCGGCGCGGAAGACAACGGAATCGAATACCCTATGTTCTGTCCACGTTCAGTCCACGACATTAGGCGGCACCTCATGGCTAGACCGGCGACCGGACGGCCCAAGAGCGGGACGATCGAGCCGCTGAAATCGGGGCGCTATCGCGTCCGATTCACCGGCCCCGACGGGCGGCGCTATTCCGCTCCGATCACCTTCGAGGACGTCCAGGCGGCCAGGCTCTGGCTCGCCCGCGAGGTGCGCTCAATCGAGGACGACCCCGAGGGCTGGGCACCACCCACCGCGCGCATGGCAGCACGCAAGGCCGCGGTGCTCACGTTCGGCGAGTACGCCGAGGCCTGGATGGCAGGGCGCAAGGTCAAGGGTCGCCCGCTCGCCGACCGGACCCGCGACCACTACCGTGACCTGCTCGACCGCTTCGTACTTCCGACCTTCGGCCCACTCCCCCTGGCCGGCATCACGCCCGAACAGGTCGATCACTGGTACGAGCTGGTCGCCGTCGGCCGCCCGACGACGCAGGCCCACGCCTACGCGCTTCTCCGCACGATCCTCGGCACTGCGGTCGACCGCGGCCTCATCAAGACCGCGAACCCGGCCAAGGTGCGGGGTGGCGGATCCACCAAGCGCGCGAAGAAGATCAAGCCGGCCACGCTCGAGGAGCTCGCCACGATCACGGCAGCCATGCCGGAGCGCCGGCGCCTGATGATCGCCCTCGCCGCCTGGTGCGCACTGCGTTTCGGCGAGCTCGCCGAGCTGCGGCGCAGCGACGTCGACACCAAGAACGGCGTCATCCATGTCCGTCGCGGTGTCGTGCGGGTGAAGGTCACTGACGAGGCGGGCAACGCCCACAACGTGCGCAAGGTGAAGTCGCCCAAGACCGACGCCGGCGAGCGCGACGTGCCGATCCCGCCACACCTGCTCGACGACGTCCGTGCCCACCTCCTGGCGCACGCAGCTCCCGGTCGCGACGGGTTGCTCTTTCCCAACGCCGAGGGCGGCCACCTGTCGTCGAGCGGCTTCTACGGCCGCGAGTCGACCCTGAACCCGGACGGGAGTATCAGACGGAAGGGGCACGGATACTTCGAGGCCCGTCGTCTCGCAGGCAGGCCCGACCTCAACTTCCACGCGCTGCGGCACACCGGTCTCACGAACGCAGCCGTCGTCGGCGCGACTATCGCGGAGCTCATGGCCCTGGCCGGTCACTCGACGCCTGGCGCTGCTCTGCGGTACCAGCACGCGGCGCAGGATCGCATGAAGGATCTCGCCGCCCGACTCTCGGCGCTGGCCGAGGCCGACCGCCCCTGATTGGGAGCGGCGCGGCGTGTCGCGGAAAGTTGCGACACCGACGCCGGGGTACATTTGTACCCATGCTCCGTAGGGTTTGACCCGGACCCGATTCGGAGGGCGGCCGCTCGAGAGGGCGGCGGTTACAGGCTCTGGAGGCAAACGGATGGTGCATCACGTGACGGCCGGCCGGGTTGGCTGTGTCACGGAGCCGCGCCGCTGGATGCGATCTCCGCGGAGCCGTCGATGCAAAGCCCTACCCGAACCCGCTGGCTCAGCCAGCAGGATGCCGCTGACTACCTCGGCGTAACCACTCGCACGATCCGGACGTACGTCGCCCGGGGTGTGCTACCAGCTAGCCGCATTCGTGGCAGTCGAACCGTCCGGATAGCCCAGGAGGACGTCGACGCACTTCTCCGACCGATCCCGTCGGCCAAGGCGGGTGACACCGCGTGAGCGGCGAAGGTCCCGTGACGGGTTCCTACACCGATCCGTCACAGGCGTCTTCGCAGGTCAACCCCAATGTTTCTGTCGCGAGTGCTGGTGTCGTGCCCTCGCCTGGGGTGTCCCCCAGTGATCCATCCTTTCTCACGCGTATGTACACACACGCTCACGCGCAAGAAGGGATGGATCCTAAGGAGGGAGCACCGACAGCCTCAAACCCGTCAAATCCGTCACAATCGGCACAGCCGCCCGAGGTGCAACGCCCTGGCGATCCGGAGTGGAACCGCCGATGGAATGAGCGCCTGGCCGCCTCGCCATCGCAGAAGGCCCGAGCCACGCAGGCCTGGAACGTGGTGCTCGCGACGCTGAAGAACGCCCAGCTCGACGACGTCTCCCGCGACATGTGCTGGGCGGCGGTCGAGGCGCGGCTCATCGAGATCGCCAACCACGCGTGGCCACCGGCCCAACCGTCCGAAGGCGAGCAACGACGGCAAAAGCTCCGCGACGCGGCTGCGGCTCGCGACGCTGAGAAGCGCAAGCGCCAGCGGGAAGCCTACCGCCTCCGCGCCCAGGAGGAGCTCCGCCTCATGGGCTGGGCGCCGGAGGACTACCGATGAGCGGCCAGGTTCCACGGATCGGCGGGTCCTCGGATGACGAGCTCGACAACATCGAGCAACTGCTGCTCGCCCGACTCGACGCCGGCATCGTCGCGGCCATCCGATCCGGTGAGCTCAAGCCGCTCGACGACGAGGACGAGGCGTGATGTTCGGCGATCACTACGCCAACCCTCGATTGCCACTCTGGATCCGAGCCGTGCTGTACGCCGTCGACCACGACGGGCACGACCTGGCTCGCGCTGAGCTACACGATGCCATCGACCCGCAGCGGACTACGCGCGTCTCGGAGGTGTGCCGCGCCGTACGCCAGGCCGTGAAGGCTGGGCTCCTCGAGCAGGGATCCTCAACCGCTCGCCTGACACTGGCTGCGCGCAGCGAGCAGCACGAGCGGCAGGCCGGATGACCGGCGAGGTGTGGCAGGGCAACCACGTACGCAAGGCCCGCGCTGCCATCCGGCTCACGCTGCCCAGCCCCTGCGGGCGGTGCGGGAAGGTGGTGCACCCGAGCGACCGTTGGGTGGTCGGCCACATCAAGTCGCGTGCTACGCACCCGGAGCTGGCGCTAGTGCCGAGCAACTGGCGGCCCGAGCACCGCGCATGCTCGGACGGGACCGGCCAGGCCGCGGTCATCGCGAAGGCGAAGGCCGCGGGACGAGCTGAAGTACTCGCTGAGCTCGCCGGTTCTTCCCTGGCCCAGACCCCCGCGCAACCTCCGAACCTGCCGTCTCTCTCCCCGGAGTCGTCGGAGGACCTGCTGCGGCTCATCGACGCCCTGCCCGACCCCGCTGAGACCATCGCTAGCCTGCCGTGGTGCGACGGCCTCCTGCCGGTTCCGGAAGAAGCGTCCCTGCCGCTCGCCATGACGCCGCCGCACGAGCGCGCGGTGGGGTCCTACGGGCCGGCGGCCGTCGAGTGGGCCGAGCGGGAGCTCGGGATCCAGCTGCGGTGGTGGCAGCGGCTCGCGATCATTCGCCAGCTCGAGCACGACGCCGACGGCGTGCTGGTCTGGCGCCAGCTGGTCGAGTCAGGGTCGCGCCGGATCGGCAAGTCGGTGCGATTGCGCGTCGCAGCGCTATGGCGGATTGCGCACAGCGACACGTTCGGCGAGCCGCAAGAGGTGCTGCTCACGAGCAAGGACCTCAAGGCCGGCCGCGAGATCATCAGGCCGGCGTGGCAGTGGGCGATGGGGCGACAGGATCTCGGCTGGGGCGTACGCCGCGGCAACGGCGACGAGGAGGTGTCGTCGCCGACCGACGACCGGTGGCTGTTGCGAGCCGAGGACGCCGTCTACAGCTACAGCCCGGGCTACGCCCAGGCCGACGAGTCCTGGGGCGTCGACCCGCAGGCGATCTCCGAGGGGCTAGAGCCGGCGACGCTCGAGCGGATCAGCCCGCAGCTGCACCTGACGAGCACCGCGCACGTGAAGGCGACCTCGCTGATGCGCCGGCGGCTGGTCGCCGCGCTGCGCCAGGACGACCCGAACACGCTGCTACTGCTGTGGGGCGCGCGGCCTGGCTCAGACCCGGGCGACGAGGAGGTGTGGCGGGCAGCGTCGGCACACTGGTCGTCAGCTCGTCGCGACCTGATGCGTTCGAAGTACGCCGCAGCCCTGGCCGGCGAGGAGGACCTCGAATTCGACGACCCCGACCCGATGCGCGGCTTCATGGCTCAGTACCTCAACGTCTGGCCGATGATCGCGGCCCGAGAAGCACCCGGAACGCCTTTGGCCACACCGAAGGACTGGCAGGCCCTGGAGGCACAGCCACCAGGGCACGCACCGGCTGGTGTCGCGATCGAGTCGTGGCCCGGAGCAGGTGCAGCCGTCGTCGCCGCGTGGAAGCTCGAGGATGGCCGCACGCTGGTGTCGGCCTCGAGGCATCCCGACCTCGCCGAAGCTGCGGTCGCGGCCAAGGCGTGGCGGTGTCGGGCACAGGTCGTCGTCGGCGCCTCGCTCGCGGATGACCCAGCGCTCCGCGGCCTGCGCGTGAAGCCGTCGTCAGCCTCACTCGGTGCCTGCGTCTCAGACGTGATTCGTTGGCTCGAGGAGGGCACGCTGTGCCATGACGGCAGCCCGCACCTAACAGCACAGATGACAGCGACTCGAACGAAGGCGACCCCGACGGGCCTGCGCGTGGTGTCGATCGGCGCTCACGACGCCATCAAGGCCACCGCGTGGGCCGTCGTCGCCGCGCGTTCGGCTCGCACGAAGCGGGCGCGGATCCTGCTTCCAACGGCTTCCTGATCGCGATGCACGCTAAGCGTGCGTGCGTTCGCTTATGGTGCGGGACCGCCGCAAGCGCTGACGATTGACGAGTGGGCTTCTGGGGTCGGTTTCTTGCAGGCGGCCCCGTTGTGCCTGGGGTTGGCGCGGGGGCGTCGAGCGCCCCGCGGTCCCCTGCTTCCAGCGGTCGGGGGACCGCGGGGTCACCAGTCTTCTCGGTCGACGAGTCCTCGGTACCGGCCTCATTCTTCGGGCTTCCGTCGTACTCATCGGCCGTCGCGCTCGCGCCGCGGATCGACCGCCGGTCAGCGCTTCAGGTGCCTGCCGTCAAGCGTGCCCGCGAGCTGATCGCAACCACACTGTCGACGCTGCCGATCGACCTGACAGGCCCGGACAAGGTCAAGGTCGCGCCAGGCACCGTGATGACCGCCCTGCTCGAGCAGCCCGAGGCTGGCCGTCCGCGGTCGGTCACGATGGCCGAGCTCTACGCCGACCTGCTCTTCGACAAGCACGCCTGGTGGCGCATCACGAAGTTCGGCTGGAACGGCTACCCCGTCGAGGTGCAGCGGGTAGATCCGACCTGCATCACGATCCGCGAGGACAGGCGCGTCTTCGTCACGAAGGCCGGCACCTACGGCCAGGTGATCGAGTGGGTGCCCGACAGCGAGCTCATCCACTTCGAGTCTCCCAACGAGCCACTGCTGGTCGCCGGCGCCCGCGCAATCCGCACCGCCCTGATGCTCGACGACGCTGCCCGCCGCTACTCGGAAGGCGCCCCGCCACTTGACTACTTCACGCCGTCTGACGGCGTCGACCCCGAGGACGACAACGTGGTCGTCGAAATCCTCGACGCCTGGCAGACAGCGCGGCAGACACGTTCGACCGGCTACGTACCGGCGTCGCTGACGTACAACACCGCCGGCTGGAATCCCGAGCAGTTGCAGATGGCCGACGCTCGTCAGCACGCGGTCCTGGAGATCGCCCGTGCGGCCGGCGTCGACGCCGAGGACCTCGGCGTCTCGACGACCAGCCGGACCTACTTCAACGCCTTCGACCGCAAGCAGGCCCGGATCCAAGACACCTTGCGCGGCTACATGGTCGCCGTCGAGGAGCGCCTGTCGATGGGCGACGTGACACCGCGCGGCTACACCGCGAAGACCAACCTCTCGGACTTCCTACGCAGCGATGACCTGACCCGCTTCCAGTCCTACCAGACCGGCCTCGCCGTCGGCGCCTACGCCGACAAGGACGAGGTCCGCGACGCGGAGGGCAAGGCCCCTCTCACGCCCGCCCAGATGACCCCGAACCCGGAGGCCGCCAGTGCCTGAGCTCTTCACCTTCGAGGCCGCGACGTTCGCCGTCGACCGTGAGTCGCGCACACTGACCGGCGTCCTGCTGCCATTCGGCGAGGTCTCCCGGCCGGCCCGCGACCCGAACACCGGCGCCAGCGCCCGCTACTCGTTCGCCGAGGGCACCATCACGCTGCCCGAGCCCGGTGACGTCGTCCTCAACTACGGGCACGACGGTGCCTCGCTGGCCGCGCAGGTCGGTATCGCGACCGACCTGAGCACGACACCGAAGGGCGTGATGGCGAAGTTCAAGGTCGCCCGCACGCCCGAGGGTGATCGGGTCCTAACGCTCGCTGAGGACAAGATCCTCAAGTCCTTCTCGGCCGAGGTCGAGGGCGACTTCGAGGCCGACGACGAAGGCGTGCACCGCGCCACCGCGACGACGCTCACCGGCGCCGCCGTCGTCCCCAAGCCCGCCTTCACCGGCGCGCAGATCACCAGCGTCGCGGCGTCCGCCGCGGACTCACGAAAGGAGCCCAGCATGGGCGACGAGCAGAACCACAAGACGCCCGAGGCTCCTGACTTCTCGGCCGTCACCGAAGCTGTGAAGACGGCCATCTCCGAAGGCTTCGCCGCGTTCGCAGCCCCCGGAGGTCGCGAGGTCGTCCCGGCCGCCGCCGGGGGCACCGTCAAGGTTGCCGAGCCGCTGCCGTACCGCTTCGACGGGCGCCGTGCGCAGTTCAGTCTGCTCGACGACCTCAAGGCCCGCCACTATGGCGACCACGACGCCGCGGTCCGTCTGGAGAAGTTCGGCGAGGAGGCCTTCGAGGAGGTCGACCGCGCAGCGATGGCTGCGAGCAACGGCGTCGCCGCGAACTTCGAGGCCGTTAAGGGCGCCGCGCAGTTCGCCAACATCAGCACGAGCAACGTCTCCACGCTCAACCCGACGCCGACCCGACCCGAGCTGTACGTGCCCAACCTGTACTTCAGCCGGCCACTGTGGAACCTGGTGACCACGGGCCCGCTGGACAACATCACCTCATTCATCATCCCGAAGTTCTCCGCCTCCTCCGGCGTCGTCGGCACCCACACCCAGGGCACCGAGCCCACCGACGGCTCGTTCTCGACGACCTCGCAGACGATCAACCCGGCCGGCAAGAGCGGACGGGTCACGCTCAACCGCGAGATCGTCGACCAGGGCGGCAACCCGCAGGTCGACCAGCTCATCTGGAACGAGATGCTGCAGGGCTTCTACGCCGCGATCGAGAAGGACATCCAGGCTGCGCTCGCCGCGGTCGGCAACGAGACCGACCTGCAGGCCGGTACCGCGACGTCCGACTACGCGCTGGTCAACAAGCTCAAGCAGGACTTCGCTGCCAAGCAGTTCGTCGCCGGCGGTGACCAGTTCACCGCCTTCGCTGGTGAGCCCACGCTGTACGGCGCGCTTGTCGCGGCCAAGGACAGCCAGAACCGGCCGCTCCTCCCAATTCTCGGTCCGACCAACTCCGACGGCAGCCTGCGCGCCTCCTACGAGTCGGTCCAGGTCGGCTCGAAGACCATCACGCCGGCGTGGGCGCTCGCGAACGCGAACAACAGCAACATCGCCACCGCCGCCGCTCAGCGGTCCTACTGGTTCGCGCCGCGATCGGTCTACGCCTGGGCCTCCGCGCCGCGCCGGCTCGACTTCGAGTACCAGGTCTCCAGCGTCGTGCTCGGCATCTGGGGCTACGCCGCCACCGGCATCACCCGCAACAGCGACGTGACCGCCTACGACATGACCACGGCCGACTGATCGGAGCACAGTCATGGTCTTCGAGTCCATCGCGATACCAGAGGGTGCGCCGGAGGTCGCCGACGTGCAGGCCTACCTGGCTTCGGTCGGGATGAGCCAAGGCACGCTGACCGACGCCGAGCTCGAGGCCGTGCTGTACGCCGAGATTCAGGATCAGCTGAACCGGCTGCGCATTCACGAGTACACCTACGCCTTGCTCGAGGCGGCGTGTCGACGTGTCGCGCGCAACCTCGCGGTACGTCCGCTCCCGCTCGGAGTCCAGCCCACGGTCTCGGATGCGGGAGTGGTCACGGCCTACATCGGGAGCAGTGACCCCGAGGTACGGCGGCTCGAGGCGCCGTACCGCAAGCGGTCGGAGTGCATCGGATGAGCCTCCTCGCCGATCGACAGGCCATCGCCGACGCCGCCTCGACGGTCGCCGGCGTGACCTGCACGCCGCAGTACCGGCTGTCACTCAACCCAGGTGACGCGTGCGTCCGGTTGACCGTGGCGAACCGTGCGGCCAACGGCTTCGGCTTCGTCAACACCTGGCAGGTCTGGGTGGCGCTCTCGCAGGACCTCGCCACGGCGGAGGCCTGGCTGGACGGCCACCTCAACGAGCTGGCCGCGGCTCTCGACCCCGTCCTGTTCGTCTCCAGCCTCACCCCGTCTGAGCTGGTGCTCGCCGGCGGCGCCGTGACCAACGGCGTCGTCGTCGAGGGCCAGCGAGCCGCCTGAAAGGAACGACCCAATGAGCAGCACCCCTCTGGGCACGAGGTCGCTGAAGATCAAGATCGGCGCGACCGAGTTCTACACCGACATCTCCAAGTGCTCGATCGAGAGCGCAGCCGCGGACTCCGACTTCACGTCGTTCGCCTCGGCCGCGTCCGGCGGCGCACGCCAGTACACGCTGAAGTTCACGGCCACCCAGGACCCGGCCGACTCCACCTCGATCTGGTCGCAGGTCTTCAACAGCGCCGGCTCGACCGTCGCGGTCTCGATCAACCCCTACGGCGGCACGACGTTCTCCGCGAGCAACCCAGGCTTCAGCGGCAACGTCGTGATCACCGAGCCTGACGGCACGCTGCTCGGCGGCGACGCGGACGCCTCGACCACGGCCCGCATGACGATGGACCTCGAGTGGACCTTCACCGCCAAGCCGACCAAGGTCACGAGCGGCACGTACTGATGGCCGCCGGCGACATCATCGAGATCCCCGATCCGGCGCTGGTCACCACGCCGAACGGCGAGACCGTCCGCGTCGTCGGCGGGCGCTATGTGCTCGAGCTCGACGGCGACCACGACGTGCAGCCGGTCGAGGACTGAGCCATGGCCAAGGCGGGTGTCTACATCACCGGGCTGCGGGAGATCACCCGCGCGATGGAGAAGGCCGGCGTCGACGTGGAGGAGCTCAAGGACGTCATGGGGCCGATCGCGGCCGAGGCCGCACGGGTGATGGAGCCGTTCATCCCCAAGCGCTCCGGCGCGTTACGCGCATCGGCTCGACCGAACCGCGCCAAGGGCAAGGCGATCGTGACGATCGGCAAGGCTCGCACCGCCTACGCCGCCCCGATCCAGTGGGGCTGGCCCCGACGAAACATCCGGCCCGCGCGCTTCGTCGAGCGGACCGACGCCGTCATGGAAACCAAGGCCCCAGAGATGCTCGAGCAGGGCTGGGCCGAGATCGTAGAGAGGCACGGCCTGGCATGAGCACCGCTGACATGACCGCGGACGAGATGTTCGAGAGCCTCAACGGCTTCGATGAGATCGCCATCCGGCAGCGCTTCGGCGTCCCCATCGGAAGCCTGGCCAAGGAGGCGGAGACCGAGCCGTTCCAGTTCATCCGGGCGCTCGCCTTCGTCGCCGAGCGTCGAGCGGGCAAGCCGGACGACGAGGCCTTCAACGCCGCGATGACCCTCAGCGGACGGGACGCGCTCGCCTACTTCCACGACCAGCCCATCGAGCTCGACCCGACCGACCCCGATACAGCCCCGGGAAAAGACGCCTAGCCGCGGCTCGCGAGGCGACCGCGCTCGCGACGTGGTGCCTGACCACCGGCTTCGACGACCGGATGTTCAGGCGCCTGACCCGACTCGAACGACTCGTGTTCTACAAGAAGGCAGGGGGTAAGGGCGATGGCTACGAAGCCGGTTAAGGTCGCCTTCCTCGCAGACACCGCTGATCTGCGGCAGAGCCTGGCCCGTGCCCAGGACTCCATGGAACAGGCCGGGCAGACCGCCAAGTCTGCCGGCGAGAAGATCGACACCGCCTTCGAGTCCACCGCCGGCCACGCCGACGACGTGGCTTCTAAGGGGGCCCAGGCTGCAGGCGCACTGTCCGGGCTCGGCGGTCTCGTCGGAGGCCAGTTCGGCACCGCCATGACAACAGGCGGCATCGCCATGCAGGCCTTCGCCGACGCCGGCGACCTGGTCAACGTCGTCACCGAATCCGCGATCGTCAAGAAGATCAAGGACATCGCGGTCACGACCGCGCACCGGGCCGCGACGCTCGCATCAGCGGCAGCACAGAAGACCGTGGCCGCAGCGACGAAGGTGTGGGCCGCGACCCAGTGGGCCCTCAACGCAGCCATGACCGCCAACCCGATCGGCATCGTCATCGTGGCAGTGGCCGCGCTCGCTGCGGCCGCCGTGATCGCCTACAAGAAGTCCGACACCTTCCGGGCGATCGTGGAGAAGGCCTTCACAGCAGTGAAGGCAGCGGCCTCCCTGCTCTGGGCCGGCATCAAGCTGTACTTCGGCCTTTATGTCGGCGCGATCCAGCGCGTGATCGCGTTCTCCGGGTCGCTGGTGTCCAAGGTCAAGGCGGGCTTCAACCAGGTCGTCTCGTTCGTCGGCGGAGTGCCTGGCCGGATCATCGGCATGGTCGGCCGGTTCCGCGACGCTGGCAGCCGCGTCATGGCCGGCCTGATCGACGGGCTCAAGAACATCGGCGGCAAGATCGGCAGTTTCGCCGGGGCCGTGGGGAGCGCCGTCACCGATGCGGTGAGGTCGTCGATCAACCGCCTGCTCGACGCGGCTGAGAGCGCGATCAACTTCGCCGGGAATAAGATCAACGCCGCCGTGCCCGGCTCGCCCGTGCCGCACATCAGCCTTCCCCACCTGGCCAAGGGCGGCATCGTCACCGGCCCCACCCTCGCACTCATCGGCGAGGCCGGCCCCGAGGCCGTCATCCCGCTCAATCGCGGTGGCTTCGGCAACACCTACCAGATCACCGTCGTCGCGCCGGTCGGCTCCTCCTCGGCAGAGATCGGCCGAACCCTGGTGGGCCACATCTCTGAGTTCGAGCGCTCCGGCGGTCGCAAGCGGGCGCTCTGATGCCGGTCAACCCACTCAACCCGCGCCAGCAGTTCCTGCCGACCGACTGCATCCGCCTCGAGGTCGAGACCACGCCGACCACGTCTGGCGGTCTGTCGAACCTCTGCCTGAACCCGTCCGGCGACCTGGGGGCCTGGGGCTGGACGGCCGCCAACGCCTTCGGCCAGGTCGACGTCGGCGGCACCGGCGGCAGCTCCGGCTCGCTGGGGCTGCGCTACGTCCAGACGTCGGTGAGCGGGGCGGGCGGCCTGCTCTCCTACTTCATGCCCGTCGACGCCGGCGAGTGGGTCTCTGCCCGCTACGACCTGCTCGGCGTCTCGACGAGCCGCAACACCAAGGCCCGCTTCCAGTGGTACGACTCCACCCGCACGTTGTTGAGCTCGACGACCGACAGCGGCACCGGCACGGCGGCCGGCACCTTCTACGCCACCTCCGCCCAGGCCCCGGCCACCACCAAGTACGTGCGGCTCATGGTGTGGCTCTACAACGGCACGTCCGGCGCCGCCTCGATCAACGATCAGTTCGTCGTGCGCAACGTGATGGTGACGCGCAACTCGGCGAACACCTTCAGCACGGTCCGAACCAACCTGGTGACCAACCCCTCGTTCGAGACCAACACCACCGGCTGGAGCGGCCTCAACGCCACCCTCGCGCGCACGACGACCGTCGCCTACGTCGGCTCGGCATCGATGTCCATCACGGCCACGGCAACCTCCAACGTCTGGGCGCAGACCGCCGGCACCTTCCCAGTCACGCCCGGAGTCGACTACGGCGCCGCCTTCTACGCCCGCGCGGCCACCACCCCTCGCCTGATCTTCTGCAACCTGCTCTGGACCGACGCGGGCGGCTCGCCCGTCGGCTTCAGCATCACCGGCTCGGCCACCGACTCGACGAGCGCCTGGACCCGGGTGAGCTCCTGGGGAACGGCACCGCCGGGCGCGGCCTTCGCCACGATCTATGCGAACCCGATCGACGGCGTCGCGGTCGGCGAGGTGCACTACATCGACGCCGTCATCTTCGAGGCCACCTCGCTCAGCACCTTCGCGACCAGCACCTACTTCGACGGCGCGACGACCAACACGACCGGCGTGACGCACGCCTGGACCGGCACGGCCAACCTCTCGACCTCCACCGAGACGATCACGTCCTATCTCTTCGTCGAGCCGCGCGCCTACCAGAACATCCTCAGCGGCTCTCACGAGATCAACATCAGCCGCGCCCCGCTCGACGCCTCCACGATGACCGCCGTCGTCGTCGACCCGACCCTCGACCCGGCCGACACCGACGAAGACGTGCTCGCGGTGGGCCGCGTCGTGCGGGTGATGGCGCTCGTCGGCAGCGTCTGGGAGCCGATCTACACCGGCTCGATCGACAACGTGGTGACCACCTACGTGCCGAACAAGAACACCGGCGAGGTCAAGCGCCGCATCGAGGTGCACGCCATCGACGCCGCCCAGACGTTGGCGAACTTCAAGAGCGCCGACGGGTATGACTACCTGCTCGGCCACACGAAGAACGCCCTGCCCGCCACCAACGTGCCCTACCTGGTCAACGGCGTCGCCTGGCCCTACGCCGCCGGCGCGGCCGCGTGCGCGAAGAACGCCGACGCCTCCGTGCTCGACCAGCTGGCGATCAGCCGCGACACCGTCCTGGGCGCCCTCGCGTGGGTCGACCGCCGGGGCCGCCTGCAGGCCTGGGACCTGACCAAGAGCCCGCTCTCGGCCGACGAGTCCACCTTCAGCCCGACCATCACCAATGGCACCTACACCGGCAACGGCGAGAACGGCACGATCACCACCACCGCGGCGGGCAATGTCGTGCTCACGCGGCTGTGCCCGGTCGAGATGGGGCAGCCCTACATCTTCAACGTCGGCCTGACGACCACCGGCACCAACCGTGCCTACACCGTGACGATCGGGTGGCTCTCGATCGACGGCATCACCCTGGCGACGACGTCCACGCTGGCCTCGCCCAGCACCAACGAGCCCAACGGCGTCACCCTGGCCGGCTACGCGCCGCAGGGCGCCTACTTCGCGCAGTACAGCCTGGTCATCACCGGCAGCGCGGCGACTCAGACCCACGCCTACACCATCGACACGACCTTCGACCGCACCCGCTACTCCTCGGTGCCTGCCGACGCCGCGGCCGACCACGGGGACAGCTACAGCAACATCGACGCCTCGTTCTCGACGAGCAGCTGCATCAACGTCGTCAATGTCAACTGGAACCGGTACGACGCCGCCACGGGCGAGACCACGCAGGTGCCCTACGGCCCGTACGTCGACCAGAACTCGGTCGACAAGAACGGGCCGTACTCGGCGACCTTCACCCTGCAGGGCGCCACCGAGAGCGCAGCAGCGATCCAGGCCTACGCACAGGCGGTGCTCGCCGCCAACGCCACCCCGGTCCGGCAGGCGAACTCGATCACCGTCGCTGTGCTCGACGACAAGGGCATCCGCCACGCGGCGCTCAACGACCTTTGCACGCCGGCCAGCGTCTTCTACTACGACGTGGCCGCCGGCGGCTACCTGGTCGCCAGCATCGTCCGTATCGAGACGATCCAGCACACCATCACCCCCGAGGGCTGGCTGGTCGACTACACCTTCTCGCCGACGAGCTCGGTCGCCGCGCCGCAGGTCACCCCCGTACCGACCAACGCCCCCGTCGGGCGTCCCTGGGACACGCTCACGCACCAGGCCAACAACACCCTGACCAGCGGCGCGTGGACCCGGCTATCGGGCATGGGCGTGTTCGGCAACGGCGGCAACATCAACGCCAACAGCGCCTCGATCCTCATCGCCGAGCCGGGTTGGTACCTCGTCTCCGGCGCGGTCAACCACGCCTGGGGGGCCACGGCCAACCGCTGCGGCGCCCTCATCGACGTGGCGACCAACGTCGGTGACTCGGTCGTCGGGGCACCAGCCGCGGACGGCTCAGGCGGCCTCCAGCAGCTGGTGCCCCGCTCTTCCACGGCGGCGCTGGTCGTGTCGGTCTCCGGAACACTCTACTGCTCCGCTGGCCAGTACCTCCGGCTGTGGGCCTACCAGGACAACGGCGCGAACCAGACCCTCGTCGCCAGTGGCAGCACCTACATCAAAGCCGTGAAGATCGGAGCCGCCTGATGAGCATCGTCGCCGAGACCGCCACCGTTGCCCACGGATACACCATGGCCGAGATCGACAGCATCACCCAGCAGGCCATCTACGGGTACAAGTGGACGTGGACGGTCCTCGACGCCAGCGACCGGTGGGACTGCGCCTGGCACGCGATCGTCGAGCTCCTCTACAGCACGACCGAGAAGCCCACGCGGTGGAGCCTGGTCAACGCCGCTCAGAAGGCGATCACCGCTGAGGTCAACGCGTACTTTCGGCACCACGGCATCAGCAAGGACGAGGAGGCGCCGAACCACGGCAAGTTCTGGCGGCCGATCGTCGGCCCTCGCCCTGACTTCACAGACGGCCTCGCCGAAAGGCTGGCGCTTCCCCAAGTGCTGGGCCAACTGACCGACCTGCAGTACGAGGCTATCGCCACCCTGGCGATCCACGGAACGATCAAGAACGCGGCCGCAGCGAGCGGCGTGCCGTACGCGATCTTCATTCAGCGCGTCAAGGCCGCCCGCAGGGTGGCGCTCGAGGCGTGGTTCGCTCCCGAGACGCCGGTCCGCCGCGGGAAGGGCAACGCCGATCAGTGCCGATACGGGCATGCCCGGGCAGAGCACGGCTACATCACGCCTGCTGGGATCTGGCGGTGCCGCGTGTGCTCCCGCAACGCCGCGCGGCGGCGCGCGGCGGCGGGCGGCACCCGCTAGCGCTTCGGCTCGTCGGTCGACTCCGTCGGCCTGACTGGCGGCGTCAGCAGCGCGAGCAGCTTGCGCACGGTCTTGGCGTCAGGTGCTGGGAGGTCGGCCAGCGTGCGCCGCTTGGGACTCTCCTCGGTCATCGTGTCCTCTCGGCGATCCAGTCGGCCGCGGCGGCAAGGTCGGCGCTGAGCTCGCGCAGCTCGTCGACGTCGAGCGCATCGTCGAGCGGGGGCGCGAAGGCACCGATCCCGCCCTCCTCGAGCAGCACCGTGCTCACCTCGCCGAACATCTGCCCGTAGTGGGTTGTGAGGCCGTCGAGCGGGTCGGTCTCGTGTCCTTCACACCACGAAGGACAGATTGGGGATGTATCAGAGACGGTGGTGGTGCACTCTTCATTCACGGGGTTGCCTCCTTAGCCGGCGATTCCGAGGCCCTGGCGGGTGTTGCCTCACCTGTCAGGGCCGATCTTTACTTGGGACCGTCCCGGGTGTCTCCGGAACGGCGTAACTCAGTCGTGCGGCGCTTGCTCGTCGAGCGTTGCAAGGCACGTCGAGCAGACCTCGAAGTGGCCCAGGTCGACCATGGCCCGCAGGATGGGCGCAGACTCGTTCGTGTGGTTGACCCCGTCAGCGACCTGGCCGCAGACGGCGCGGAGCCGGTAGCGCTCGCTGTAGTGGTGAGTCGGTGTGCTCATCGCGATCCCTTTCGCCCTCGTGGTGTCCACGGGCCCGAAAGACGAAGGCCCCTGACGAGCGTTTCCGCTGGTCAGGGGCCTGTTGCCGATGGTGGGCGATACTGGGTTTGAACCAGTGACCTCTTCCGTGTCAAGGAAGCGCGCTACCGCTGCGCCAATCGCCCAAGTCTTGAGTTGTTGATGGGTTGGAGGTGGGTACGGGATTTGAACCCGTGTACACGGATTTGCAGTCCGTTGCCTCGCCTCTCGGCCAACCCACCGCGGAGGCTGTGCACCTCAGAGCGGACGACGAGGCTCGAACTCGCGACCTCAACCTTGGCAAGGTTGCGCTCTACCAACTGAGCTACGTCCGCTTGTTGCCGTTTGGGCCCTCCCGGGCCGTCCTGGCGACGTCGAGAACAGTAGCGGATCCCCCACAGGCCGCCAAATCGGGGTCGGCCACGGCGCGAACCGCGCTCGCCAGTCCCACCGGCCACAACCGTCACCACTGGCCCCACCTCACTAGAGTGAACGCCATGCGCGCCTGGCTCGACGGACATCTGCTCGACGACCCGACCACCCCGGCCCTGCGGGTCGACGACCACGGCGTCACGGTCGGCGACGGAGTGTTCGAGGCGATCAAGGTCGTCGACGGCCTGCCCTTCGCCCTCGACCGACACCTCGAGCGGCTGCACCGCTCCGCGGCCGGTCTCGGCTTCGAGCCGCTGGATGAAGCGGCGTTGCGCCAGGGGGTCAAGGAGGTGCTCGCTGAGCCACTCCCCCTCGGCCGCATCCGCATCACGATCACGGGCGGGCCGGCCCCCATGGGATCGGGTCGCGGCGATGCGAGCCCCACGGTCATTGTGACGGCCGACGCGATGAAACCATGGGCCGACCACACCTCGGTCATCACGGTGCCGTGGCCGCGCAACGAGCGCGGGGCGTTGGCGGGTCTCAAGACGACGTCGTACGCCGAGAACGTCGTGGCTCTCGCCGAGGCGCGCCGCCGAGGCGCCACCGAGGCCGTCTTCGCGAACACGCAGGGGCAGCTGTGCGAGGGGACGGGGACGAACGTCTTCTACGTCATCGACGGCGAGCTGCGAACGTCCTCACTCGCGAGCGGCTGTCTCGCTGGCGTGACGCGCGGCCTCATCCTCGAGTGGCACGGGGGCCGAGAGGTCGACGAGCCGATCGAGGTGCTCGAGGAGGCCAGCGAGATCTTCTTGGCGTCGACCACGCGCGACGCGCAGGCCGTCACCCGTTGGAACGACCGAGACCTCCCGCATGGCCCGGTGACCCGGGCTGTCCAGGAGGTCTGGCGGACGAGGGAACCCGAGCTTCTGGGTCACTGATCCCGGTCGGCCCCGAGGAGGGCGGCGATGACGCCGTCGATGTCCAGACAGCTGCTCTCAGACCCGGCGGGCACGAGCTCGAAGGTGCCCGCCAAGAACCTCTGCAGCACCATCGAGTCGGCCTGCGCGATGAGGCGACCATCCGGGGAGCAGAAGTCGAGGATCGTCACGGCGTGGGCATCGTCTCCGATGCTCGGATACGCCTTCACGTCCCCTTCGCCGCACGGTGCTCCCAGCCCATCAAGCAGCAGATCACGAGCGACCACCCACTCGACATCGGCGGACGCCGAGTGGAACATCAGCGCCACGGCGTAGGGGTCGTCCACCCGGAATCCGAGCGTGGTGGGCACCGCCACCGTCCGGCCCCACGGGTCGGTGCAGGAGAGCGTGATGCTCTGGCTGAGCCCACCCTTCCTCGCCCGGATCGGGTGCATCGGATGCTGCGTCATGGCCGGTCTTCCCTCCACTGGTCTCACACTGCTAACGAGACGGAGGCGAGAAGGCAACGTGATGCAACTGTGGACAACTAGCCGAAGATCTTTGCGATCGCGCTCCCACCCGCCCGAATGTGAGTCCGCGCGAGGCATGCGCTAGTGTTACCGACCGCATCACCGGTCACCTCGATGACCGCACGATGGGTGATTGGCGCAGTGGTAGCGCGCTTCGTTCACACCGAAGAGGTCACTGGTTCGAACCCAGTATCACCCACCATCAAAGACGGCCCCTGACCCGCGGACACGCGGGTCAAGGGCCTTCGTCCCCCGGCCCGTCGTTCGGACCTGGTCGCTACCCGAGCTGAGCGGCGTCAGCCCTTCAGCTCGGGGAAGTCGTCGTCGCGGTACTCCCCCGGCGGCCGGTCGTCCACGACGTCCTCCTCCCGTCGGCGAAGCTCGACGCGACGGATCTTGCCGGAGATCGTCTTGGGCAGCTCGTAGAACTCGATGCGCCGCACACGGAGGAACGGCGCGAGGTTCTGCCGGGCGTAGGCGAGGATCGACTTCGCCGTCTCGGCGTTCGGCTCGTGACCGTCGACGAGCGCGATGTAGGCCTTGGGCACCGCGAGTCGGACCGGGTCCGGTGCCGGCACCACCGCCGCCTCGGCGACGGCCGGGTGCTCGATGAGGACCGACTCGAGCTCGAACGGACTGACCTTGTAGTCGGAGGCCTTGAAGACGTCGTCGGTCCTGCCGACATAGGTGATGTATCCGTCCTCGTCACGGGCGGCGACGTCGCCGGTGTGGTAGAAGCCACCGCGCATCGCCTCCTCGTTCCGTTCGTGATCTCCCTGGTAGCCGGTCATCAGGGTCAGCGGCTGGCGGGAGAGATCAAGGCAGATCTCGCCTTCGCCGACGCCCTCCACGAGGGTGCCGTCGGTCGGGTCCACGAGCACGACGGGAACCCCCGGCAGCCCGCGTCCCATCGAGCCGGCCTTCACCGGCTGCCCCGGGGTGTTGGCGATGCTGGCGGTCGTCTCCGTCTGGCCGAAGCCGTCGCGGATCGTGAGTCCCCAGTGCTTCTCGACCTGGCTGATGACCTCGGGGTTGAGCGGCTCACCGGCCGCGATCGCCTCGCGCAGCATCCCGGGCCCGCCGGAGAGGTCGGCATTGATGAGCATGCGCCACACCGTGGGAGGCGCGCAGAAGGTCGTGACTTCCTCTTCCCGGATCTGAGCCAGAAGGGCGGCCGGGTCGAACCGAGCGTAGTTGTAGACGAACACGGTCGCCTCGGCGAGCCAGGGCGCGAAGAAGTTCGACCAGGCGTGCTTGGCCCAGCCCGGGCTGGAGATGTTCAGGTGGACATCGCCGGGTTGCAGCCCGAGCCAGTACATCGTGGAGAGGTGTCCGACGGGGTAGGAGATGTGCGTGTGCTCGACCAGCTTGGGACGGCTCGTCGTCCCCGACGTGAAGTAGAGCAGCAGGCGGTCGGTGCTCGAGTTGCCGGGATGCTGGACGGTCGGATCACTGATCGCGTACGCCGCGGCGTACGGCGTCCACCCCTCCGACTGCTCGCCGCTCCCCACCACCAGCCGCACATAGTCACCCGGCACGCCGTCGAACTTCGCGACGTCGGCAGCGTTGCAGATGACCGCCTTCGCGGCGCCACGCCCGAGCCGATCCACCAGCTCGGTGGTGCCGACCGCGGTGGTGGTCGGCATGATCACCGCCCCCAGCTTCATCACCGCCAGCATGCTCTCCCACAGCTCGACCTGGTTGCCGAGCATGATGACCACGCTGTCGCCGCGCCCGATGCCGTTCGCTGCGAGGTGGGCGGCCACCTGGTCCGAGCGGCGTGCGAGCTCGTCAAAGGTGAAGCTCGACCGCGATCCGTCCTCCTCGACGATGACGAGCCCTGGCTTGTCATTCCCGACGGCGAACTCGTCGAACCAGTCGTGCGCGAAGTTGAAGGTCCCTCCGACATCGGGCCACACGAACCCGTCCAAGGCCTCGTGGTAGCTCGTCCGGTGGTCCGTCAGGAAGTCGCGTGCCGTGCGCAGGGCTGTGGTGGGGGTCACACCGCCATGCTCGGCCAAAGCGACGGCGGGCAACACCCTCAAACGGGGGTGAGGGCTGGTCAGGCGATCAGGCCGGCGGCACGAGCCAGGTGCACCGCGTGGACCCGGTTGCGCGCGCCGAGCTTGCGCGAGGCGCTCTTGAGGTAGGCCTTCGCGGTCTCGGCCCTCAGACCGAGCTCGAGGGCGACCTGGGCGTTGGTGCCTCCGCGCCCGACGATCTCGAGGACCTGCACCTCGCGCTGTGTGAGCCCCCGTCGGAGTGGGCGCTCGACGGACGGGCGACCGCCGACCAGGGCGGTGAGCCGTTCGGACAACGCTTCCAGTCGGTCGCGCGCGGCCTCGTCGCTGGTCGTCTCGATCACGCGGCGAAGCTCCGCGGCCACGTCGACGAGCGCACCGACAGGTGCTCGATCCTCGAGGACGCTCGTCGCCTCCGCGAGTCGTCGTTGCACGGCAACCTCCACGAGGACGTCACGTTCGACGTCGCGTGCCACCGCGAGCGCCCGGCCCACCAGGGCGCTTCCGAAGTCGGTCACCTGTCGCGCGGCCAGGTAGAGCAGACCATGCGGACGACCCTCGACCATGATCGGCACCGCCACCACGCTCTGGATCCGCTCCGGACTGACGGCGCCGTCGTAGGTGTGGTCGATGCTGCGAGCATCCAGGTAGGTCGAGACCCCGACCGGCTTGGCCAGGGCGAGAGCCCGACCGCCCAGACCCCGACCGACATCGACGCGAAGGTCTCGCAGCGTCCGACCGAGGTTGCCGTCGAAGCTGCGCAGCACGACGGACATCGCGCGACGGGGCTCGGAGGACCCTCCGAACGCCATGTCGACCCCGGTCTCGCGTCGGAGCCGGGCGACGCCCTGGGCGATCGACCGCTCGAGCACCTCCGCCACCACCGCACGCACCCCCTTCGGGCCAGCCGTCGCAGACATTATCGAAGGAAGCGCACGACGGACGACCGCCCCGGCCCTTCCCCCGAAGGACCGGGACGACGTCCCCTGCCGAGATGGGGATCCGGCATGGGCGGGGCGCGGATAGTTCTCGGGCCAACAGCGCCCCAAGCAAAAGATTGCCAGCAGCGACAGGGTTTCGTCTTCTGTTCTTGCGTAGGACGCTGCGCACCTACCTCAAATCAGGTACGCATCCTCACAGGCGCAGCACCCGACCGGCGATCACGAGGTGGACCTCGTCGCAGACCGTGGCGACGCGCTGGTTGACGATGCCTAGGAGATCGCGGAAGAGGCGCCCGGACCGATGCGCTGGGACGACCCCCAGGCCGACCTCATTGGTCACCAGGACGACGTCCGACGACGCGGCGGCCACCGCGTGGACGAGGGTCTCCAGCAGCTCGTCGACGACGCGGGCGACCTCGCCTGACGGCGCCTCCCACAGATCCCGTTCGTCGACGACGCCCGTCACCCAGGTCCCCAGGCAGTCGACCAGCACAGGGCCCGTCGACGCGCGCACCGCCGCGGCCACGTCGCGCGTCTCCTCGGTGAGCCAGTGCGGCGGCCGGGTGGCCTGATGCGCCGCGACCCGGGCGGCCCAGTCGGCGTCCTCCGGGGTCGGGACGGGCCCCGGCGCAACGTAGGTCACCGTGCCCGCGCCCGTCATCAGCGACTCGGCATGCCGGGACTTGCCGGAGCGCACTCCCCCAGTGACCAGGACCTTCATCTCGCCCCTCTCATCGACGCCGGCCTCATCGACACACCCTCACCGGCCGAGCCTCCAGTCGGCGAGAGTGCGGCAGTCGTGGTTGGCATACCACTGCAGGCTGATCCGGTCGGCCCGGCATCGCGCCGGCACCAGATCGCCGAGCGCCTGGCGGGTCGAGTCCAGGTCCGCGCCGCCGAGAAGGTGGTCGACGGTCAGATGCGGGACCGGCTCGAACAGACCTCCGTACGGCGGAAGCTGCGGGAAGGCTGCCACCAGCTGCGCCGTCAGCGAGGCGAAGGGCTCCGCCGGGACCGGATCGAGATAGAGCGTGCCGCCCGCGAAGGTCCGCAGCTCGGAGAGCACGAAGTCGAACGGGTCCGTGGTCGCGGCGATCTTCGCCACCATCGCGAGGTCCTCGGCTGTGGGGTCGGCCGCCCAGGGCGCCAGGAGCGTGATGTGGGCATGCACGAAGGACGGGTCGGCCGACAGGAACGACTCGTCGTAGTGCCGGGTGCGCTCGACGACGAAGG
Organism: Nocardioides sp. AN3; assembly: GCF_054653495.1. NCBI lineage: Bacteria > Bacillati > Actinomycetota > Actinomycetes > Propionibacteriales > Nocardioidaceae > Nocardioides > Nocardioides sp. AN3. The sequence goes on along the minus strand of NZ_BAAIGC010000004.1, from coordinate 194,320 downwards.
ACTCCAGCTCCGGGACCGGCACAACGAGCACGCTGTGCCCCGGGGTCGCCTGCATGGCTGACACCCTAGGGTCCTCACGTGACGCCGACGTCCCCCGACCTCCCTGAGGACCTGCTCGACCACGCCCTGTCGGCCACCGGGTTCATGCCGCCGGACGAGGGCGCGCTGCTCTACCGGCATGCCGTACGCCGGCTGCCGGACGGCCCTGCGCTCGAGGTCGGGACCTACTGCGGCAAGTCGGCGATCTACCTCGGCGCGGCCGCCCGCGAGACCGGCGGGACGGTCTTCACCGTCGACCATCACCGTGGCAGCGAGGAGAACCAGGCCGGCTGGGAGCACCACGACGCCACCCTCGTCGACGCCGAGACCGGCCTGATGGACACGCTGCCTGTCTTCCGGCGCACCCTTCAGCGGGCGGGACTCGAGGAGCAGGTCGTCGCCATCGTCGGCCGGAGCACGACGGTGAGCCGGTGGTGGCGTACGCCGCTCTCCCTGCTCTTCATCGACGGCGGCCACGGCGAGCAGCCGGCCCGCGACGACTACGAGGGGTGGGCGCCGCACGTCATGCCCGGCGGTCTCCTCCTCATCCATGACGTCTTCCCCGACCCGGCCGACGGGGGGCGACCGCCGTACGAGCAGATCTATCTGCCGGCGCTCGCGAGCGGCGAGTTCGTCGAGGTCGAGGCCCTCGGGTCGATGCGGGTGCTGCGGCGGCTCTGAGGCGGCGCCCTCGACGGCTCTGACGATGCGCTCGGAGCCCGAGAGCCGAGCGATCCGGCCCTCTCAGCGCCGGGCTCCCCCACGCAGAGAGGACGAGACGCAGCCGCACTCCAGCGCGAGCTCGGGGAAGTCGGGCGCCAGCGAGGTGCCCCGCATGATCCCGGAGCCCGGAGTGGCGGCGCCGTACCGCTCCCCCAGCGCGTCGACCGCCAGGATCATCGCCGCGGCCGTGAACGTCGTGTGCTCGGCGGGCCAGAAGACGTCCGGATTGTCGTTGGGGTACGACGGGTCGTCGTAGACCCAGCCCGTCCAGTAGCCGCCGTCAGCCGCCCGCAGACGCTGGACGTCCGCGAGCAGCACGATCGCCCGGTCGTGGTCGCCGAGCGCGTCGAGCGCGAGCACCAGCTCGCAGGTCTCGGCGCCGGTCACCCACGGGTTGGTGTCGACGCAGCGCACGCCGAGCCCGGGGACGACGTAGGTGTCCCAGCTCGCCTGGATGAGCTCGAACCCCTCGAGGCCGCGGACGGCGCCGCCGAGGACGGGGTAGTACCAGTCCATCGAGAAGGTCGACTTGTCGGCGAAGAGCTCCCGGTGGTGCCGGAGCGCGTGACCGAGCCGGCCGCCGGTCAGCTCCCACTCGGGCTGGGGCTCGCCGACGAGGTCGGCCAGCGCCACTCCTGCGCGCAGCGACTGATAGATCGAGGCGGAGCCGGTGAGCAGACACAGCTCCTCCGAGGGTGTCCACAGGATGCCGCCGAACGACACCTGCAGCGAGACGACCCAGTCCAGGCCCGCTCGCACCGACGGCCACAGCTGGCGCACGAAGGTGAGGTCGCTACGGATCAGCCAGTGGTGCCAGAGCCCGACGGCGAGGTAGGCCGAGAAGTTGCTGTCACCACGAGGGTCGGTCACGGTGCCGTCGACGATCTTCATCGGCCACGACCCGTTAGCGCGCTGCTGCGCGGCCGCCCACCGGTAGGCGCGCTCGGCCGCCTCCACCTCGCCGCCGACGAGCAGGCCCATCGCCGCCTCGACGTGGTTCCAGGCGTCGGCGTGCTGGCCCCTCGTCCACGGGATCGCCCCCGACGGCTCCTGCATCGCCTTGATCGAGGCGGCGGTGGCGACGACCTGCTCGGCCGACACGACGCCGTCGACATACGGGACGGGCACCCTCACGCGGCGTCCGCGTCGACCGGCTTGGTGAAGTAGAGGACCAGGCTCTTGCCGATGAGCGGGTCGAGCACCTTGCCCGCCCACTGCAGCGGCTTGGGGTTCTTCACGATCTCCCAGACCAGCAGCCGGTGGTAGGCCTTCGCGAGCGGGTGGTCGTCGTTGCGCACGCCCACGGCGCACTTGATCCACCAGTACGGCGAGTGGAGCCCGTGCGCATAGCCGCGACCGTCGAAGGCGAGGCCGGCTCGGGTGACCTTGTCGCGCAGCTCCTCCTCGGTGTAGATGCGGATGTGGCCGCCGGGGTTGCTGTGATACTCCTCCGACAGCTTCCAGTTGACGATCTCGGGGAACCAGCGCGGGACGCTGACCGCCAGCGTCCCGCCGGGCCGCAGGACCCGCACGAGCTCCGTGATGGCCTGGATGTCGGCCGGGATGTGCTCGAGCACCTCGGCGGCGATGATCCGGTCGAACTCGCCGTCGGCGAAGGGCAGCGCGAGCGCGTCGCCCTCCTTCACGTCGGCCTCCGCGCCGGCGGGGACCTCGCCGGCGTCCTTCATCGCCGCGAACCACTCCCGCACCGTCGCCAGCTCGTCGGCGTCCTGGTCGAAGGCGACCACGTCCGCGCCGCGCCGGTAGGCCTCGAACGCATGCCGGCCGGCACCAGCCCCCATGTCCAGCAACCGGTCGCCCGGACGGACGCCGAGACGGTCGAAGTCAACGGTGAGCACGGCTCTCCTTCTGCTCAGCCCGGAACTGGGCGATGGCCTCCTCATAGGCCGCGACCGTCTTGGCAGCCACGGCCTTCCAGCTGAACAGCTCCTCGACGCGACGCCGCCCGGCGGCACCCAGCCGCGCCCGGCGCTCCGGGTCGTCGAGCAGTCGCTCCAGCGCGGCGGTGAGCTCGGCGACGTCACCCGGTCGCACCAGGTCGGCGGCGAGCCCGTCGGGGCCGACGACCTCGGGGATCGCCCCGGCGCGCGAGACGACCAGCGGGGTCGCGCAGGCCATCAGCTCAGCGGTGGGCAAGGAGAACCCTTCATAGAGCGACGGCACGCACGCGACCTCGGCCGAGCCCATCAGCTCGACGAGCTGCTCATCGGTGAGACCCTTCACGAAGCGCACATGCTCGGCGATGCCGAGCTGGTCGATGAGCCGCTCGGTGACGCCGCCCGGCTTCGGGCTCGAGACCAGCACGAGGTGGAGGTCGCGCTCGGTGCGCAGCTTGGCGAACGCCTCGAGGAGGGTCGCGATGCCCTTCAACGGAGCGTCGGCGCTGGCCATGGCCAGGATCCGGCCCGGCACGCGCGGCGCGGTGGGCGGCACGAACCGCTCGTCGACGCCGAGCAGGATGGTGCGGACGCGGTCGGCGTCGAGCCCGAACTCGCGCACCGCGTCGCGTGCGGACGCCTCCGACGGCGTCAGGATCATCCGGACGCGTCGCGCGACCCGCCGCTGCATGCGGAGGAAGCCGTACCAGCGCCGCACCGACCACCGCCGCCGCCAGGTCGGAGCGGCCGCAAGCTCGATGCGGCGGTCCATGGAGATGGGGTGGTGGAGGGTGGCGACGAGCGGCACTCCGTGCGACTCGATGCCCAACAGCGCCCTGCCGAATGTCTGGTTGTCGTGGACGATGTCGAAGTCCTGGGCACGGCCGGCGAGCAGCCTGGCGACCCTCCGGGAGAACGTCCGCGGCTCCGGGAAGCCGCCGGCGCACATCGTGAGGAACTCCCCGACGTCGACCAGGTCGCGGAACTCCCCCAGCCGAGGCGTCCGGAAGGGGTCCGCCTCCCGGTAGAGGTCGAGGCTGGGCACCTTCGTCAGGCCCACGCCAGGATCGAGCTCCGGGTAGGGCTGGCCGGAGAAGACCTCGACCGTGTGGCCGAGCGCGGCCAGCTCCCGGGAGAGGTGCCGCACGTAGACGCCCTGGCCGCCGACGTGGGCCTTGCTGCGGTAGGAGAGCAGCGCGATCCGCATGGCCCGAACCCTTTCACGCCCATGACGCTCGACCTTCAACGACCGCCCTTTACGTACTGGCCAGTAGCTAACGAGCCTCTACCCTAGCGGTCGCGGCCTCACGCCTCGCTCGAGTGGCCCGGGAAGACGTGCGCCGTGGGGTCGATCACGGCCGCGGCGTTGTTGACGGCAGTGGCCGCCTCCCCGAAGCCGACGGCGATCAGCCGGACCTTGCCGGGATACTCCGTCACGTCGCCCGCGGCGAAGACGCGGGAGAAGCTGGTCCGCATCGCCTGGTCGACCACGACGTGGCGCTTCGCGGTCTCGATGCCCCACGCCTGCAGCGGCCCGAGGTCCGCCACGAACCCGAGGGCCGCGATCACCGCCTGCGCCTTGCGGGTGACGGGCTCACCGGCAACGCGGAGGTCGACCTCCTCGACGCCGCGGTCGCCGTGCAGAGCGGTGACTTCAGCAGGAGTGAGGATCTCCACGCTCGAGGCGCGCACCGCGGCCACGGTGCGCTCGTGCGCCCGGAACGCGTCGCGCCGATGCACCAGCGTCACCGAGGACGCGATCGGCTCGAGGTGCATCGCCCAGTCGAACGCGGTGTCGCCGCCCCCGACGATGATCACGTCCTTGCCGGCGTACGGCGCGAAGGAGGGGACGAAGAACTCCAGCCCGCGTCCGAGCCAGCCGTCGCCCGCCGGAAGCGGGCGCGGGGTGAACTTGCCGATGCCCGCGGTGATGAGGACCGCCGCCGCGACGACGACGGTGCCGTCGTCGAAGGTCACGACGAGGGAGTCCCCCCGCTCGGTGAGCCCGGTCGCCGTCCGCCCCAGGAGGTACGTCGGCTCCGCGGTCGCGGCCTGCTCCACGAGCGCCTCGACGAGGTCGCGGCCCTTGACCGCGGGGAAGCCGGCGACGTCGAAGATCTGCTTCTCCGGATACATGGCGGTGATCTGGCCGCCCAGCTCAGGCAGAGAGTCGGCCACCGCGACCCGCAGGCCGCGGAACCCCGCGTAGTAGGTGGCGAACAAGCCGGTCGGGCCGGCACCGATCACGAGGAGGTCGGCGTCGACCTGTGCGGGCTCCGTCACGCTCGCGATCCTTCACCTTCGAGTCGTGGCGCGGCAAGAGACACGCGGGCGGCGCCGGCGGTGCTCGGGCACGCCCGCTCCATCTCGATGATCGAGCAGGTCGCCGGGGTCCTCTACGTCGCGCTGGTGATCTCGCGGATCATCGGGATCGCCAGCCGGCCGCGCGGAGGCGCCTCGTAGGATCGCCTCGATGACCGCGGAGAGGACCCGAGCGCAGGGACTCGCGCTCGTCGTCTCGGTGACGGTCGTCGCCAGCGTCGTCTTCGGGTTGCTCGGACTGCCGTCGGCCGTCATGTTCGGGTCGCTCCTCGGCGGCATGGTCCATGCCCTCACCTCGGCCACCGACCTGCGGCTCCCGCCGTCCTCGTTCCGGCTGGGCCAGGCCCTCATCGGCGTCGTCGTGGGCTCCACGGTCAGCCTCGGCGCGCTCTCCGCCATGGGCGCGGAGGCGATCCCGATCGCCCTCGTCACCATCGGCACGGTGCTGATCAGCCTCGGAGCCGGCGGACTCCTTGCCCTGCGCCCCGACGTCTCTCGCGTGACCGGAGCGTTCGCGATGATCGCGGGCGGCGCATCGGGGGTGGTCGCGGTCGCGCGCGACCTCGGCGCCGACGACCGGGTGGTCACCGTCGTGCAGTACCTCCGGGTCCTCCTCGTCCTGGTGCTGATGCCGCTCGTCACCGCCCTCGTGTTCCACCCTCGCCGCGGGCGGGGCACCCTGGCGGCGAGCCACACCGACCTGCTCGCCGACCTGGTCTTCGTCGCGATCTCACTGGTCGTCGGCGTGGCCATCGCCCGCGTCGTGCCCGTCACCACCTCGATCCTGCTGGCGCCACTCGCGGTGGCCGCGGTGCTGGCCTCCAGCGGCTGGCTCGGGACGGTCGCCGTGCCGGTGGTCCTGCAGTGGCTGGCCTATGCGCTCATCGGCATGCAGGTGGGCCTGCGGTTCACCCGCGCCAGTCTGGCCTCGATCACGCGGATGCTTCCCACGGTCCTGCTGCTCCTGGTCGGCATGGTCGTCGCGACCGCACTGATGGGCTCGCTGCTCGCGCTGCTGACACCGGTCAGCGGCCTCACGGCCTACCTCGCGACCACTCCCGGCGGCCTCTTCGCGGTGCTGGCAACAGCCGCCGACTCAGGGTCCGACACGACCTATGTCATGGCGGTGCAGCTCGTCAGGCTGCTCGTCATCCTCGCCCTCACTCCGCTGCTGGCCAGGCTGCTCTCACGTGCTCCTCGACGATGAGGCCGGCCGCAGGGCGGCGCCGGTCGTGGTGGCCCGTGCCCGGCGCCGGTAGCGGACGATCTGGGTCAGCCCGACCGCCCACAGGACGTACTGCAGGCTCATCGCCCACCGGAATGCGTCGGCGGTGTAGTTCGACCCGCTCCCCGGCGTGCGCCAGTCGAGGACCCAGCCGATCGAGAGCACGAGGATGAGCGAGGAGATGAAGCCGCCCTGGTTGACGATGCCGCTGGCGCTGCCCAGCCGGTGGGCCGGGTTGAACGTGCGAGCGACGTCGAAGCCGATCATCGACGCCGGGCCGCCGGCACCGCAGACCATCACCAGCACGACGAGCAGCCACAGCGGCGCGGCCCCGGGCCAGAGCAGCACGACGCTCCACACCCCGATGGTCCCGAGGATCAGCCACAGCGCGAGCGTCGACCGGTGCCAGGGCTCACGGCCGATCGCCCAGCCCAGCAGCGGCCCGACGACCATGGCCGTCGCGGTCATCACGGTGAGCAGCAGGCCGGCGGCATGGTCGCTGCGCCCCTCGCCCCGGACGAAGAACGGCAGTCCCCAGAGCAGCGCGAGCACGTTGGAGCTGAACGGCGTGGTGAAGTGCATCCAGAAGCCGAGCCGCGTGCCGGGATGGCGCCACGACTCGGCGATGCCGGCGAGCACGTTGCGCATCGACTGGCTCACCCCGCGAACGTGCAACTGCCCGGGCGCGTCATGCAGCAGGAAGAGGCCGAGGAGGGCCACGAGAGGCCCCGCGACGGCCGCGATCAGGTAGGCCGTCGTCCAGCCGAGCGTGCCGAGCGCCCACGTCATCGGAATGGCGGCCACGATCGAGCCGAGCTGGCCGAGGGTGCCCGAGAGCGTCGTCATCAGCGGGATCCGTGGCGGGGGGAACCAGGCGGCCACGATGCGCAGGAGGCAGATGAACGTCATGGCGTCGCCCATGCCGACGAACACGCGGGCCAGCAGCGCGAGCGGATAGCTGTCGGCCACGGCGAACCCTGCTTGGGCCACGCTGATCACCAGCATCCCGCTCAGCATCACGCTGCGTGGCCCGAAGCGGTCGACGAGGACCCCGACGGGGATCTGCATCCCGGCGTACACGATGAGCTGGAGCGTCGTGAACGTCGCCAACTGCGCCGCCGAGATGTGGAACCTGTCCGCGGCCAGCAGGCCCGCCACCGCGAGCGAGGAGCGGTGGAAGACGGCGAGGAAGTACGCCGCCATCGCGACGCCCCAGACCACCCAGGCTCGGCTCGGGGTGGTGGAGGTGTCGCTCACTCCTGCCAGCGTACGCCCGTGATCGGGCTCACCCCGGACCGGCCTCTCGGCGTAGTCTCCGCCTCATGGTCGAGGCGCTCGAGCGCGGTCGGCGGGCGTACGACGCCCGCGACTGGCCGGCCTGCGTCGCGGCTCTGAGCCTCGCCGAGACTGAGTCGCCACTCCGGGAATCGCTTGAGGGGGACGACCTGCGCCGGCTGGGGATCGCGCAGTTCCTGGCCGGCGACCGGGACGGGAGCCTGCAGACGCTGGCTCGAGGCCATCGGGCCGCGATCGAGCGCGAGGACTGGACCGCGGCAGCGGAGACCGCGTTCTGGCACGCGTGGATGCTCTACCTCGGCGCCGAGCACGCCCGAGCGGCCGGATGGCTCGCGCGAGCACGCACGATCATCGAGGAGCACGACGTCGAGGAGTCCGTCGCGATGCTCCCCGCGACGCTCGAGGCGCGTCACCTCGTCGAGACGGGGCATCTCGAGGAGGCGCTCGAGCTGGCCGGCACGGCGGTCGCGGCGGGTCGCCGCCTCGGCGCGCCGGACCTGCATGTGATGGGGCTGCTCGCGGCCAGCATGGCGCTGATCCGGCTCGGCCGCGGCGCCGAGGCGCTGCCGCGGCTCGACGAGGTGATGGCGACCGTCGAGGCGGACGAGCTCACCCCGACGGTCGCGGGGCTCGCCTACTGCGCGGTGCTCGCCGCCTGTCTCAGCCTCCACGACGTACGCCGCGCGGCCGAGTGGACGACCGCGCTCGCCACCTGGTGCGAGCACCAGTCGGGGCTGGTGCCCTACCGGGGCCAGTGTCTGGTGCATCGCACGCAGGTGCTGACGCTCGAGGGTGCGTGGCCGGACGCCGACGCCCAGGGCCGACTGGCCTGCGCCCACCTGGTGGGGCCGCCGCAGGGCGACGCCTGGTATCACGTCGGCGAGCTGCATCGGCTGCGCGGCGACTACGCGTCCGCTGAGGGCGCCTACCGGAAGGCGAACACCGCAGGCCGGCAGCCCGAGCCCGGCCTCGCTCTGATGCGGCTGGCCCAGGGCCGCCTCGACGCTGCGGCGGCCGCCACGCGGCGGCTCGTCGCCGAGGAGGGCCGACTGGACCGGCCGGACGTGCTGACGGCGCACGTGGAGGTCATGGTGGCCGCTGGCGACCTCGAGGCCGGCCGGCGAGCGGCTGACGAGCTCGCCGAGCTGGCCACCGCCCTCGACTCGCCGGTCCTGGCCGGCCACGCCGCTGCCTCGAAGGGCATCGTGACCCTGGCTGCCGGCGCGCCGGCGGAGGCCCTGACATGCCTACGGACGGCACTGGCCTCCTTCGCGTCGCTCGCGATGCCGTACCACGTCGCCCGCGTCCGCGCGCGCCTCGGCGAGGCGCTCGACCAGCTCGGGGACGCCGAGGCGGCCGCGTTGGAGCGAGAGGCGGCGCGTGACGCGTTCGAGGCGCTGGGGGCGGCTGCCGATGCGGCAGCGCTCGGCCCTGCGGCGAGCGACTCGGCTGCCCTGCCCGACGGTCTGACGGCCCGGGAGGTCGAGGTCATCCGTCTGGTCGCGACCGGGCTGTCCAACCGCGCCGTCGCGGAGTCGCTGGTGCTGAGCGAGAAGACCGTCGCCCGGCACCTCGCCAACGTCTACACCAAGCTGGGGCTCTCGTCGCGGACAGCGGCGACGGCGTACGCCTACGACCACGGTCTCCTCGGCTGACTGCACAGTTCGACCCATCGGGCCTCATGGAGGATGGGTAGGTCGCCCGACGCGACAGCACGACCGGCGCTCCTAGCGTCGAGGCCATGAACAGCACCGGAACCCGACGGGTCACCACCGTCATCATCGGCGCAGGCCAGAGCGGCCTCGCCACCGCCTACCATCTACGCCGGCTCGGCATCGACTGCGTGCTCGTCGACGAGCACCGACGCATCGGCGACCAGTGGCGGCAGCGCTACGACTCGCTGCTGCTCAACTCCCCCGCCTACCGCGACGGCCTCCCCGGACGCCCCTTCCCGGCGCCGAAGTGGTCGTTCCCGAGCGGTCGCGACATGGCCGACTACTTGGAGGCGTACGCCGCCGACTTCGACCTCGTCCTCGGCACCGCCGTGTCGTCGGTCGAGCGGCGTGACGACGGCACCTTCGACGTCGACTGCGGCCACGTGGCGTTCCAGGCGGACGCGGTGGTGATCGCCACCGGAGGGGAGCGGGTTCCTCGGATCCCCGAGGTGTCAGCCGTGCTCGACCCGGGCATCCGCCAGCTGCACGCGAGTCAGTATCACCGCCCCGACCAGCTGCTCCCCGGACCCGTGCTCGTGGTGGGCGCCGGCCAGTCCGGCGCCGACCTGGCCCTCGAATGCGTTGCGGCTGGTCACGAGACGTGGCTCTCAGGGCCGATCCGCAGCGAGATCCCCGTGGACATCGGGACCTTCCGGTTCCGTCGTGCCTTCCCGCTGCTGTGGTTCGCCTGGAACCACGTGCTCACGACCCGCACGCCGCTCGGGCGTCGGGCGCAGCCGAAGGTGCGCAACGGTGCCGCGCCGCTCGTCCGGGTCAAGTCCAAGCACCTCGCCGCCGCCGGCGTGCGTCACCTTCCGGCCCACACGACCGGGGCGACCGGCGGGTTGCCCACGCTCGAGGACGGCACGGTCGTCGAGGCCGCCAATGTGCTGTGGTGCACCGGCTACCGGCAGGACTTCTCCGTCGTGCACCTGCCCGTGACCGGCTCCGACGGCTGGCCGACCGACGACGGCGGCGTCATGCACGAGGTGCCGGGCCTGTACTTCATGGGGCTGCTGTTCCAGCGCGGCTTCTACTCGATGCTCATCGGAGGGGCCGGCCGTGATGCCCAACGTATCGCCCGGCATCTGGCGCGCTACGTCAGCGAGCGTGCGGGGCTCACTTCGTCGCGTAGCGGCGAGGTGAGCGTCGTCCGGGGTGCGTAGCGGCAAGGCGGAGGAGCGAAGGCGTCCTTCAAGCGGAGCGGGACGTCGAGCGACGACAACGCAGCCGATGCGCGGCCCGGGCGGGGCTCACTTCGTCGCTTCCATCATCTGTCGCAACTCCTTCTTGAGGTCCGAGATCTCGTCACGCAGGCGCGCGGCGACCTCGAACTGCAGCTCCGCGGCAGCACCCCTCATCTGGTCGGTCAGGTCCTGGATGAGCTGCGCGAGGTCCGCACTGGGCAGGCCGACGAGACCGTGCTGGCGTGCCTCGGTGGCGGCGTCGCCGAGGACGGGAGTCGGGGACTTCTTGCGGACGCCACCGGCGCGGCCCTTGGCCTCGGTGCCGGCCCACGTCTCGAGGAGCGCCTGGGTGTTCTCGTCCTCGCGGGCGAGCATCTCGGTGATGTCGGCGATCTTCTTGCGCAGCGGCTGCGGGTCGACGCCGTTGGCCTCGTTGTAGGCGACCTGCTTGGCGCGGCGCCGGTTGGTCTCGTCGATGGCGGACTCCATCGACGGCGTGATCCTGTCGGCATACATGTGGACCTGGCCCGAGACGTTGCGAGCGGCACGACCGATCGTCTGGATCAGCGACTTGTCCGAGCGCAGGAAGCCCTCCTTGTCGGCGTCGAGGATGCTGACCAGCGACACCTCGGGCAGGTCGAGCCCCTCACGGAGCAGGTTGATGCCGACCAGCACGTCGTACTCCCCCAGCCGGAGGTCGCGCAGCAGCTCGACGCGCTTGAGCGTGTCGACCTCGGAGTGGAGGTAGCGCGTGCGGATGCCGGCGTCGAGGAGGTAGTCGGTCAGGTCCTCCGACATCTTCTTCGTCAGCGTGGTGACCAGGACCCGCTCGTTGCGGTCGGTGCGCAGCCGGATCTCGTGGATCAGGTCGTCGATCTGGCCCTTGGTCTGCTTGACGATGACCTCCGGATCGACCAAGCCGGTCGGGCGGATGATCTGCTCCACCACGTGCGGCGGCATCGAGCCACCGACCTTGTCGAGCTCGTAGTCGCCGGGCGTCGCGGACAGGTAGATCGTCTGGCCGATGCGGTCGAGGAACTCCTCCCAGCGCAGCGGCCGGTTGTCCATCGCGCTCGGCAGCCGGAAGCCGTGGTCGACGAGGTTGCGCTTGCGCGACATGTCGCCCTCATACATCCCGCCGATCTGCGGCACGGTCACGTGCGACTCGTCGATGACGAGGACGAAGTCCTCGGGGAAGTAGTCGAGCAGACAGTTGGGCGCGCTTCCACGGGAGCGGCCGTCGATGTGCATCGAGTAGTTCTCGATGCCCGAGCACGAGCCGACCTGGCGCATCATCTCGACGTCGTAGGTCGTGCGCATCCGCAGCCGCTGCGCCTCGAGCAGCTTGCCCTGCTTCTCGAAGAAGGCGAGCTGCTCCTCGAGCTCCTTCTCGATGCCGTTGATCGCCCGCTCCATGCGCGCGGGACCGGCGACGTAGTGCGTCGCGGGGAAGACGTAGAGCTCCTCGTCCTCGGTGAGCACCTCGCCCGTGACCGCGTGCAGCGTCATGAGCCGCTCGACCTCGTCGCCGAAGAACTCCACGCGGACCGCGTGCTCCTCGTAGACCGGGAAGATCTCCAGCGTGTCGCCGCGGACGCGGAACGTGCCGCGGGTGAAGGACATGTCGTTGCGCGTGTACTGGATCTCCACGAGGCGCCGCAGGATCGAGTCGCGGTCGTGCTCCTCCCCGACGCGGAGGCGGAGCATGCGGTCGACGTACTCCTGGGGGGTGCCGAGGCCGTAGATGCAGGACACGGTCGCCACCACGATGACGTCGCGCCTGGTCAGCAGGCTGTTGGTCGCCGAGTGACGCAGCCGCTCGACCTCCTCGTTGATGGAGGAGTCCTTCTCGATGTAGGTGTCGGTCTGAGGGACGTAGGCCTCGGGCTGGTAGTAGTCGTAGTAGGAGACGAAGTACTCCACCGCGTTGTCGGGGAAGAGCTGCCGCAGCTCGTTGGCGAACTGCGCGGCGAGCGTCTTGTTGGGCTGCAGGACGAGCACCGGGCGCTGCACCTGCTCGGCCACCCAGGCCACCGTCGCCGTCTTGCCGGTGCCGGTCGCGCCCAGGAGCACGATGTCCTTCTCCCCGCCCTTGATCCGGCGGGAGATCTCCTCGATCGCGGCCGGCTGGTCGCCGCCCGGCTGGAAGTCCGAGATCACCTCGAACGGTGCGACACGCCGCTCGAGATCCGTCACTGGTCGCATGATGTCGAGCGTACGGGCAGGCACCGACAGTCTCGGAACGCCTCGAGGAGGCGACGCCGGCCCGCTGGCCCCGACTCGCTACATTGAGCGTGTGATGCGCGGCGGACCGTGGTGGACCTGGGTGCGTCGCACGCTGCTGACGTTCTTCGGGGTGCCGGTCGGCCTCGCGGTCGTGATGAGCCTCGTCGACGCCTACCGCAGCCGCGGTCGCCGTCCGCGGCCGTTCCCCACCACCAAGCCCCGCACGACCACGGTCGGCGAGGGCGAGATCACGACGTACACGTTCGGCCAGGACCTGTACGACGACATGCTCGCTGCGATCAACAGCGCCCAGCGCCAGATCCTCTTCGAGACCTACCTGTGGAAGGGCGACCTCGTCGGCGAGCGCTTCAAGCGCGCGCTCATCGCCGCCGCCGAGCGAGGCGTCGACGTCTACGTGATCTTCGACAGCTTCGGCAACCTGGTCGTGCCGCCCCAGTTCAAGCGCTTCCCACCGTCAGTGAAGGTCCTGCGCTTCCCCGTGTACGCCGCTGGCTGGCGCTTCTTCGACTTCACCCGCTACGGCCGCGACCACCGCAAGATCCTGGTCGTCGACGACGCCGTCGGGTTCGTCGGCGGCTACAACATCGGCTCGGCCTATGCGACCGAGTGGCGCGACACCCACGTCCGGATCACCGGCCCCGGCGTCTGGGACCTCAAGCGGGCGTTCGCCGACTTCTGGAACCTCAACCGGCGCAAGCGCTTCCGAGGCAACGAACGGCCGCTGCTGCTGGAGACGTCGTCGGTCTGGGAGCCGTGCATCCGCTTCCATCGCAACGTGCCGCGGCTGTGGATGTTCCCCATCCGGTCGATGTACCTGGAGGCGATCGCGCGGGCGTCGACGAACATCTACCTGACCACGGCCTACTTCCTGCCCGACCAGGACTTCGTCGACGCGCTCAAGGACGCGGCCAACCGCGGGGTCGACGTGCGCCTCCTGATCCCGCTGAAGTCCAACCACGTGGTCACGGACTGGATCTCGCGCGGCTACTTCTCGCAGCTGCTCGAGGCGGGCGTGCGGATCTTCCGCTTCACCGGCGCCATGATCCACGCCAAGGCCGCCACCGTCGACGGCACCTGGGTCACGATCGGCACCGCCAACATCGACCGGCTGAGCCTCACCGGCAACTACGAGATCAACGTCGAGGTGATCGACGAGTCGCTCGCCGCCGTGCAGGAGGAGATCTTCGAGCTGGACGCCTCCAACTCGCTCGAGCTGACTCGCCACGAGTGGGAGGCGCGCGACGTGCACCGCAAGTTCACCGAGCTCGTCCTGCGCCCGCTGCGCCCGCTGCTCTGACGCCCGTCTAGCGAGGCAGGTGGGTGCGCGGGGCCATCCGCGGCCCGCGGCGAGGGCGCTGCCCACGGGCGAGATAGAGCAAGGTGACCACCCGGCCGCGATGGGGCCGGTACGGCGCGAGGAAGGCGGCCAGCTCCTCGTCGTCCCAGGTGCGACCCTCCACGGCCCAGCCCATGTCCTTCGCGACGTGGTAGTCGCCGAAGCTGACGGCGTCGGGATCTCCGTGAGCGCGTTGCCGCACCTCGGCGGCCGTCCAGACCCCGATGCCGGGCAGGCTCGTCAGCCGGCGCTCGACCTCGTCGCCAGCCAGGCCGATGGTGCGCTCGAGGCTGTCCGCGACCCGGGCGACGGTCACCACCGCACGTGACCGGGCCGGGTCGACCGGCATGCGCAGCCACTCCCAGGAGGGGATCGTCACGAGGGTCGCTGCCGCCGGCTGGACGAACAGCTGCTCGTGTGGACCGGGCGCGCGTTCGCCGTACCGGCGCACGAGGCGCCGGAAGCCCGCGAACGCCTCCTGCCCGGTGACCTTCTGCTCGATGATGGCGGGGACCAGCGACTCCATCACCAGGCCGCTCGCGCCGATGCGCACCGCTCCGTGGAGCCGGGTCAGCTCGGCCAGGAGCGGGTCGTCGGGCTCGAACCCGGCAGGGTCGTCGAGCTGCCCGAGCAGGCCCGGCACCGAGTCCAGCGACCAGCGCGCACCGGGGCCCCACGCCTGCCCGTGCACGATGCCGTCGCGATCGTGGTGGAGGACGAGCGTGGCGGGTCCGTCCGGCGTGCGCAGCCCGCGCCAGTGCCGGGCCCTCGCGCCCACGCCCTCCAGCCGGTACGTCGGGTCCCCCGCTCCTCGACGGCGGCCGAGCAGCATGCGACCGAGGACGACCGGGTGCTCCAGACGCCACTCGCGCGTCAGGCTCGGCTCCGTCACGCCTGCGACCGTACGTCACGTCGCCGACGCCGACCGAACCACCCGCGGCGGTCGGGGCGACGGGGCTGGGCCGGGTGTCCGCACCTGGCTCGGCGGCGCGTGTCGGTGCCGGGTGTCGGTGCGGCGGTGTTCACTGGCCTGGTGCAGCTCTCCGATGTGGTCTCCACCTCCGCCGCCGTGGCCGCGACCCGCTCGCGCAAGGCGAAGGCGACCGCGCTGGCGGAGCGCCTGGCGACGGCAAGCCCCGATGAGCTCGAGATCGTCACCTCCTACCTGGCCGGGTCCTTGCTGCAGCGACGGACCGGGCTCGGCTGGCGCTCGCTGGCGACCATGCCTACCCCAGCCGCGGTGGCCACGCTGACCGTGACCGACGTCCATGCGGCCTTCGAGCACATCTCGGTCCTGGCCGGCCCGGGCTCCGCCGCGATGCGGGCGACAGCGGTCGGCGACCTCTTCGGCAGGGCGACCGCCGAAGAGCAGACGTGGCTGCGCGGCGTCGTCACGGGCGAGGTCCGGCAGGGCGCACTGGACTCCCTCGTGCAGGAGGGGCTCGCCGCGGCGGCGGAGGTGCCGCTGGACGCCGTACGCCGGGCTGCGATGCTGGCCGGCTCGACCGTGGCGATCGCCGCGCGGGCCTTCGCCGGCGAGGAGGCGCTCGCCGAGGTCGGTCTCGACGTCGGCCGGCCCGTCCTGCCCATGCTGGCCTCGAGCGCGCCGACGGTGAGCGAGGCCCTCGCCAAGGTGGGCGGCGCGGTCGCGGTGGACACCAAGCTCGACGGCATCCGCATCCAGGTGCATCGAGCCGGCGACGAGGTCATCGTGGCGACCCGGACCCTCGAGGACATCACCGAGCGACTGCCCGAAGTCGTCGACCTCGTCCGAGCGCTGCCGGCCGATCGAGTCGTGCTCGACGGCGAGGCGATCTCGATCGGCGACGACGGCCGCCCGCGACCCTTCCAGGAGACGGCGTCACGCACGGCGACACGAAGCGGCTCGGGGGTGCACGTCTCGGCGTTCTTCTTCGACGTCCTGCATCTCGACGGGCGCGACCTCCTCGACGAGCCGTTGGTCGAGCGCCTCACCGTCCTCGACAGCCTCGTCCCCGAGCAGCATCGAGCGGCGCGTGTGGTGACCGCGGATCCGGGTGAGGCAGAGGACTTCGCAGCGCAGGTGCTCCACGAGGGGCACGAGGGTGTCGTGGTCAAGAGCCTGGATGCCACCTGGGAGGCGGGGCGACGCGGCTCCGGCTGGATCAAGGTCAAGCCCGTCCACACCCTCGACCTCGTCGTCCTGGCTGTCGAATGGGGTTCGGGGCGGCGGCGCGGGTGGCTCTCGAACATCCACCTCGGCGCCCGCGATCCCGAGACCGGCGGGTTCGTGATGCTCGGCAAGACCTTCAAGGGGATGACCGACGAGATGCTGCGTTGGCAGACCGAGCGGTTCAGCGAGCTCGCGATCGACGGCACCTCGGGCTGGGTCGTCGAGCTCCGCCCGGAGCAGGTCGTCGAGATCGCGTTCGACGGTCTTCAGCGCTCCACGCGATATCCGGGTGGGCTGGCGCTGCGCTTCGCCCGAGTGGTCCGCTATCGCGACGACAAGTCGGCGGACGAGGCCGACACGATCGAGACCGTCAAGGCGATGGTCGGCGGATGACCGGCCCGCACCCGGGACATGCGAGATCGCGGCGACGTCGAAGCGATTCCGGGCAGCAAAGGCGCACCTCTCGATCGCCGTCGTGGCCCGAATGGGCGGATGCGAGAATTCTCCGTGGCGATAAACCCGAGGCGCCGTCGCGGCGTTGCTTGGGCCGACCCCGGAATGCATTCCCGGTGCCGAAACCGTCCCGTGATCAGTGAGCAGACTCGAACGCCTGACGAACATGGGACGGGATACGACCTCGGTCAGGCACGTCATAGCCATTGCTTCGGGCCCAGGCGCGGATTTCCTGTGCACTGTTGCCTTGCGGGGCAGCGGCTGCAGCCTGCCGCCGACCGCCAGTGGGGCGGCCGGCCTTGCGGCCCGCGGCGACGAACGGGTCGAGCGCCTTGCGCAGCTTCGCAGCGTTTCTCTTGTTGAGATCGATCTCGTAGGACTTGCCATCGAGAGCAAAGGAAATAGTCTCGACGGCCTCGGATCCGTCAAGGTCGTCTTCGAGGAGAACATGCACGCGCTGAGCCATGGCGGGCCCTTTCGGAGCAGGAGTGAAGCGGAGCGTGCCTACCTTAGCGCCGCTTTCGGGAATGGGGCGCAGGTTGATTGCCACCGAGGACTCCAACGGAATTCCGACGCATGATTCTCTTGCCATTCTCGCCGCTTACCGTGGCTGAACGTCACCAGACGGAATGGCGTCGCCCCTGACCCGTAACTCTCAGTTGCACGACCCGTACGCTGTGCGCATGACGACCAGCTCCCGCGAGACCGACGGACGGCGAACGGCGGCGGCCATTCGCAGGCGTGCACGGGAGAGCGAGATCATCGCGGCGACGCGCCGGCTCTTCGACGAGCGGGGCGTGCGCGACGCTCAGATCGAGGACATCGCCCGCGCGGTGGGGATCAACCGTGCCATCGTCTATCGCCACTTCACCGGCAAGGAGGAGATCTTCGCGCTCACCCTCGTGGAGTATCTCGACGAGCTGCGCGAGCGCCTCAGCGCCGCGCAGGGGGCCGCCAGCGGAGCACCGGACCGCCTGACGGCCGCCGTGGGCGCCTTCGTCGGGTACGGCGTGGAGCATCCCGCCTTCGCCGACTGTGCGCAGGCCCTGATGCGCCAGAGCTGGACCGAGCTGCTCGGTGAGATCTCCGAGCATGCGCTGCTGCGGCTGGGGCGGGCGATGACGGGATGCCTGTCCATTCTGGTCGGCATCCTGGAGGACGGGAACGCGGAGGGCGTCTTCGACGTCGCCGATCCGACCCTGCTCGCGAACACCCTCTATGCCAGTGGGCTCGGTGCCCTTCAGCTCTCCCGCGTCGGCATCCTCGTCACCGAGTCCGCGCCGGGAGTCCCGACGGTCGGCGAGGTCTCCGTCGAGCAGGTCCGCGACTACCTCGTCCGGTCAGCGCTCGCCGTGACCCGCTGAGCGCCGGTGGTTTCCGCTGAGCGTGCGGGGGTCGTGCAGGAGGCCGCCCCAGCAGCCGCCGCGCGTCCCGGTGGCGCGCAGCAGCGCTTCCAGGCGACAGTCGATTGACTGTGACCTGGAAGTGCCACCGACGGCGGACGACAAAACGACAGCCCGCGCCGGCGACAGCCCGTCGACAGCCCGGCGACAGGCTCCTCCGACAGGCCCCCGACAGGCCCACGCCAGGCCACCGACAACCGACGGCCCGCGACGGCCCTGCGACAGCCCGCGACAACCGACGGCCGGCGTACGCCTGCCCTCTTCGGCAAGCGATG
Source organism: Nocardioides sp. AN3 (assembly GCF_054653495.1). Lineage (NCBI taxonomy): Bacteria > Bacillati > Actinomycetota > Actinomycetes > Propionibacteriales > Nocardioidaceae > Nocardioides > Nocardioides sp. AN3. The sequence goes on along the minus strand of NZ_BAAIGC010000004.1, from coordinate 176,049 downwards.
GCGGGCGACGGAGTGCGACGGCACCGCGCTGGAAGAGGAGCGTCGAGACGTGCCTAGCGATGCGCCTTGGGGTGGCCCTTTCCGTGTTCCTTGGGCGGGTGTGCCTTGTGCTCGTGCCGCTTCGCGCGGTGACCCTGCGTCGCCCGCCGAGCCGGCCGGTGGGCGACAGCAGAAGCCGAACGGACCGCCGTGGGTGTGGCTACCGGTGTGGGCGTCGGGGAAGCCGGCTGGGCGCTCCCCCGACTGAGAGCCGTAGTGGCGTCGACCGACGCCGTCGACGCTGCCGACGCTGCCGACGCCGCATCGGCACGAGCGGCCACCGGAGGCGGCCCGTCCCCATCGGCGAGGAGGAGGCCTACCGCGAGTGCCGCAGCAGCGGCTACCGGCAGCAGGACCGCATGCACTGGCCGCCGACCGAGCCAGGCCGAGCCAATCGGCGAGCGCCAGGGCAAGCGCCCGGACGACGCCGCAACCGCCCCCGCAGCGGACCCCGCAGCCGACCCCGCAGCTGACCCCACAGCCGACGCCGCCGCACCCGAGCTCCAGGGCACGGGCCTGATCGCCAGCGTCGCCAGGGTCGGGGCTGCGGCCGGCTCTCGCGCCGGCGCTGACACGGCGACCATCGCCGCGCGTGCCAGGCGGGCCGTCGTCGCGGCGTCCGCGGTTCGACGGCGAGGATCGCGGGCTGTCAGCCGATGCACGAGGACGCGCACCGGCTCTGGGATGGTGCGCGGCAGGGCAGGGACGTCGTGGGTCAGGTGCGCCACCAGGGTGGCGACCTGCGAGTCGCGGCGGAGCGGACGGATGCCGGTGAGGCACTCGTAGGCCACCAGCCCCAGGGCATAGAGGTCGGAGAGCGGCGTCGCACCCGTCCCCCCGGCCTGCTCGGGGCTGATGTAGTCGACCGTGCCGACGATCGTGCCCGTCAACGTGAGCGGGTCGACGTCATGCCCGCGGGCGATGCCGAAGTCGATGAGGGTGACGGTGCCGTCCGGCCGGACGAGCACGTTGCTCGGCTTCACATCGCGATGGATGATGCCGACGTCGTGCGCGACCTGGAGGGCGTCGGCCAGCTGCGCCACGATGCCCATGACGCGCTCGGGCGCCATCGGTCCCTCCTGGGCCAGCAGGTCGCGCAGTGGGACACCGTCGACGTACTCCATGACGAGGTAGGGATCGGCGTCGCTCCCCTCACCCTCCTCGCCGAAGTCGTGCACCCGAGCGATCCCCGGATGTGCGAGCAGCGCAGAGAGTCGAGCCTCGACTCGGAGGCGGGCACGGGCGTCCTCGTCGGCCCCAGCGTGCATCCGCTTGACGGCGACCTCGCGGTCCAGCACCCGGTCATGGGCGCGGAAGACGGCACCCGACCCTCCGGCACCGATCTGATCCCGCAGCTCATAGCGGCCGGCGACGAGCGCCCCCTCCACGTCCCTCACGAGCAGGCCTGTACCCGGGCTCCCACCGTCATGAACGCGCACCCGCAGCGACCGCCGAGCACCACCCGACCGGCCTCAGCGCTCCAGGATCGCCACGACTCCCTGCCCCCCGGCCGCGCACACCGAGATCAGGGCTCGCCCCTCGCCGCGGGCCGCCAGCAGCTTCGCGGCGTTGGCGACGATCCGCCCTCCGGTCGCAGCGAACGGGTGGCCCGCAGCGAGCGAGGAGCCCTTGACGTTGAGCTTGGTGCGGTCGATCGAGCCGAGCGGGGCGTCGAGCCCGAGGCGCTCCTTGCAGAACACAGGGTCCTCCCACGCCTTCAGCGTCGAGAGGACCTGCGAGGCGAACGCCTCATGGATCTCGTAGTAGTCGAAGTCCTGCAGCGTCAGTCCGTGACGGGCGAGGAGCCGGGGGACGGCGTACGCCGGCGCCATCAGCAGTCCCTCGCGCCCGTGCACGAAGTCGACCGCCGCCGTCTCGGCATCCACGAACCACGCCAGCGGCGCGATGCCACGCGCGGCCGCCCAGTCCTCCGAGGAGAGCAGCACCGTCGAGGCGCCGTCCGTCAGCGGCGTGGAGTTGCCGGCCGTCATGGTGGCGGCCGCGCCCTTCCCGAAGACCGGCTTGAGTGTGGCGAGCCTCTCCACTGAGGAGTCGGCACGGAGGTTGTTGTCGCGTTCGAGTCCGCGGTAGGGAGTGACGAGGTCGTCCTGCCAGCCTTCGTCGTAGGACGCGGCGAGGTGCTGGTGGGAGGCGACCGCGAGCTCGTCCTGCGCCTCCCGCGGGATCTGCCACTCCACCGCTGTGAGCGCCTGGTGCTCCCCCATCGACAGTCGCGTCCGCGGCTCACCGTTCGACGGGATGTCGAGGCCGATGTCGCCGGGACGGACCGACGCCAGCACCGCCAGCCGGTCCTTGGCCGACTTCGCGTTGTTGAGTCGGATGAGCTTCTTGCGCAGCCTCTCCGATAGCGAGATCGGCGCATCCGATGTGGTGTCGACGCCGCCGCCGACGCCGGCGTCGATCTGGCCGAGGGTGATCTTGTTGGCGATGTAGGTGATCGCCTGCAGCCCGGTGCCGCACGCCTGCTGAAGGTCGACGCCGGGCGTCTCGGGCGCCAGCCTGCTGCCGAGCACGACCTCGCGGACCAGGTTGAAGTCGCGGCTGTGCTTGAGGACCGCACCCCCGGCGACCTCACCGAGTCGCTCCCCCTCCAGGCCGAAGCGGGCGACCAGCCCGTCGAGTGCAGCGGTGAGCATGTCCTGGTTCGAGGCGGTCGCGTAGGCGCCGTTGGAGCGGGCGAACGGGATTCGGTTGCCGCCGAGCACGGCGACGCGACGTGGGGCCGGACCGGTGGAAGCAGTCATGCCCACATCCTTGCCCCGCCCACCAACGCAGAGAAGGGTATGTCAGGGACATCACGAAATATGGACACTCAGTTACACATCTAGTTACATCTATCGGAGAGCAGCCTCTGCCCCGACGGCCCGTGCGACGCGAAGGACGGACATGAGCGACAAGTACGTGAGCTTCACCCAGAGCCCCTTCGGCCGGCTCCTCGTGAAGAGCCTGGGCCTGCCGAGCCCTGTCGCGCTCGAGCGCTACGCCGCAGGCGACCCGCTCGTGGAGGGCACCGTGCTCCTCGGCGGTCGAGGCCGCCTCGCCGGCGCGCTCGCGAGCCAGCTGAGCACGCGCGGGATCGAGACCACGGACGCCCACGGCGACGGCACGCGCTACAAGGGCCTCGTCTTCGACGCCACCGGCCTCACCGCCCCCGAGCAGCTCGAGGCCCTCCGCGCGTTCTTCACCCCCGTCCTGCGCTCGCTGGAGATCTGCCCGCACGTCGTGGTCATCGGCACACCGCCCGAGCAGGTCACGGGCGAGGAGCGGATCGCTCAGCGCGCCCTCGAGGGCTTCACTCGCAGCCTCGGCAAGGAGATCGGACGCGGCGGCACGGTCCAGCTCGTCTATGTCGCGACGGGTGCTGAGGCGGCGGCGACCTCGACGCTGGCCTTCCTGCTCTCGCCCAAGTCGGCCTACGTGTCCGGGCAGGTCGTGCGGGTCGGCGTCCAGGGAGCCAGCAGCGCCGAGCCGGTTGCCGACTTCTCACGGCCCCTCACCGGCAAGGTCGCCCTGGTGACCGGTGCCAGCCGCGGGATCGGCGAGCAGATCGCGCGCGTCCTGCATCGGGACGGCGCGACGGTCGTCGGTGTGGACGTCCCTCAGGCCGCAGATGGACTCGTGACACTCATGGGCGAGCTCGACGGCGACTGGCTCACCCTCGACATCACGGCTCCCGACGCACCGCAGCGCATCGCCCAGCACCTGAAGGACAAGCACGGCGGGGTGGACGTCGTCGTCCACAACGCGGGCATCACCCGAGACAAGAGGCTGGCGAACATGTCGGCTGAACGCTGGGAGTCGGTGATCGCCGTCAACGTCGTGGCTCCGGAGAGGATCACGCGAGAGCTGCTCGCTCAGCACCTCCTTCGGCCCAACGGGCGCATCGTCGGCGTCGCGTCGATCGCGGGCATCGCCGGCAACGTCGGCCAGACGAACTACGCCGCCTCGAAGGCGGGGGTGATCGGGCTCGTCGACTCGCTCGCCGGGGACCTGACCGACGGCATCACGATCAATGCGGTCGCTCCCGGCTTCATCGTGACGCAGATGACCGCGGCGCTGCCGTTCGCCACCCGCGAGGTCGGTCAGCGCCTCAACGCGATGGCGCAGGGCGGGCTCCCGGTCGATGTCGCCGAGACCATCGCCTGGTTCGCCGACCCGGCCTCCACCGCCGTCAACGGCAACGTCGTCCGCGTCTGCGGCCAGATGATGCTGGGCGCCTGAGATGACGGTCACCGAGACCCGGGTCGTCAGTGGCGACAGCGGCCTGGGCACGCTCCTCAAGGCCGCGCTGCCCTCGGTCCCGGGCATCGGGTCGCTGCCCGGCATACGCAAGAGCGGGGGTCGGTTCGACGGGCTGAGCCTCACCCGACCCCCGGTGGAGCTCGAGCGGGCTCACGTGGAGGCGTACGCCGCAGTCTGCGGGTTCCCCGCCAAGGATGTCGTGCCGCTGACCTATCCGCACCTGCTCGCCTTCGGCCTGCACATGGCGCTGATGACGGACGCGGCATTTCCGGCAGCCGCGATGGGCATGGTGCACCTGGAGAACTCGATCACCCGGCACCGCGCGGTCGCGGTCGGCGAGACCCTCGACGTCACCGCTTCGGTGGGCCCCGCGTCGCCGCACCCGAAGGGCCAGACCTTCGACTTCGTCTCGACCATCCTGGCAGCAGGAGCTCCAGTCTGGGAGTCGACCTCGACCTACCTGCGCCGAGGCAAGGGGGACCCCGGTGCGAGTCGCAGAGCGCAGCTGCCCGCGGTCTCGCCGGGCAGCATCGAGTGGAGGCTTCCGGCCGACCTCGGTCGCCGGTATGCGGCGGTGTCGGGCGACTACAACCCGATCCACCTCTTGCCCCTGACCGCGAGGGCGCTCGGCTTCCGCCGGCAGATCGCGCACGGGATGTGGACGTTGGCACGGTCGGTCGCCGCGCTCGAGAACCGGCTGCCGGACGCCGTGCGGGTCGACGTCGCGTTCCGCAAGCCGGTCTTCCTGCCGGGGAGGATCGCGTTCGGCGTGGAGCCGTTCGAGGACGGCTACGGCTTCACCCTGACGAAGCCGGGCTCGGAGACGGTGCACCTCGTCGGCCGCACGACGTCGCTGTAGGAGGACCCGGGACGCACCGAGGGCGCGCCAGAGCCCCCGCCGGTCAGCGCGCGTCGCGCCAGGGGCGGATGATGCCCTCCTGCGCCACGGTGGCGGCGAGCATGCCGTCCTGCGTGAACACGCGGCCGATGGCCAGGCCTCGGCCGCCCTGTGCGGACGGCGAGACCTGGTCGTAGAGCCACCACTCGTCCGCGCGGAAGGGACGGTGGAACCAGATGGTGTGGTCCAAGGAGGCCATCTGGACGCCCTCGTGGTCGAGCGTGTGCGCGGCGAGCGAGGCGCCGAGGAGGGACATGTCGCTCGCCCACGTGAACGCGCCGAGCTGGATGTGCGGCTCGTCGGGCAGCGGGCCGTTGATCTTGATCCACACCCGCTGCCGGGAGGGGTGGGCGGGGTCCGGCTCGAGGCCGCCCTTCAGCGAGTGCCCGACCGCGCGCGCCTCCATCGCCGCCCACTCGCGCGCGAGCCGCTGGCCCTCGACGTCGCTTCGGCTGCGCAGGTGTGCCAGGACATCGAGTCCTTGCTCCGGGGGCAGGACGTCCGGCATCACATCCTGATGCTCGAAGCCCTCCTCGTCCTTGTGGAAGTTGGCCGTCATGTAGAAGATCGGCCGGCCGTGCTGACGGGCCACGATGCGTCGGGTGAGGAACGACCGCCCGTCGCGGATCGCCTCGACGTCGTAGACGATCGACGTCGTCGGGTCGCCGGGCAGCAGGAAGTAGGAGTGCATCGAGTGCACGAAGAACTCCTCGGGCACCGAGCGCACCCCCGCCATGAGGGCCTGCGCGGCGACGAGGCCGCCGAACGAGCGGCCGCGGCCGTTGTCCTCGGAGTGGCCGCGGAACAGGTCGTCATCGATGACCTCGAGCTCCAGGACGTCGACGAGCGCCTTGACCGCTGCGTCGCTGTCGAGCCCGGTGACGCTCTCGCTCACTCGCGGGGCCTGTCAGGGTCGCTTCCGGCGTCGCCGCCGGGGTTGTCGTCGAGACCGGCGAGGAAGCGCTCGAACTCGCGACCGAGCTCCTCGCCGGTCGGCAGCGGCTGGTTGGGCGCGAGCAGATTGGTGCCGGAGTCCTCGGCACGGGCGAAGGCGTCGTACTGCCGCTCGAGGGCGTGCACGACCTCCGCCACCTCGGCGTTCGACTCGAGGTAGCCGGTGATCTCCGCGTCACGCTCGGCCGCCTCCTGACGCAGCCTGGAGAGGTCGATCGTCAGCCTGCCGGCGAGCTCGACCTGCTCGAGCAGCGCCACCGACGCGTGCGGGTAGTCCAGCTGGGCGAGGTAGTGCGGGATGTGGGCGACGAAGCCCTGCGCGGCACGGTCCCACTCGCCGAGGCGCAGCTCGACGAGCACCTGGGCGCTGGAGGGCACCCGGAGCTCGCCTGTCCACGGGCTCTCGACGGTCACCAGCTCAGGCTTGTTGGCGTGATGGGTCAGGGTCATGGGTCGCGTGTGGGGCACCGCCATCGGCACCGAGCCCAGGCTGATCACCCGGTCGACGTCGAAGCGCTCGACGACGTCGCGCACCGCCCGTGCGAACGCCTCCCACCGGTTGTCGGGCTCGGGCCCGTGGAGCAGGAGGTACGGCGTCCCGCCGGCGTCGTGCAGCAGCCGGACCACCAGTCGAGGCGTCTCGTAGTCCTCGTAGTGGTCGCGCGCGAAGGTGACGGGGGGCCGCCGGGCCCGGTAGTCGTGGAACGCGTCGACGTCGAAGGTCGCGACCACCGGTGCCGAGACCGAGGTCTGGACCAGGTGCTGGGCGGCTCGCACCGCCGCGTTGCCGGCGTCGAGGAAGCCGTCGAGCACCTGCACCATGACGAGGGGTCCCTCGTGCTCGTCCAGCGCCGGCACCTGGTCGACGATGTGCACGAGCTTCGACTTCGCCACTCGGTGCTCCCCCGTCCGGTCGATCGCTGTCGTCTCACGAGGCTGGGGCGGGTGCCCAGCCTCGTCGCGGCGTCTGAAGATGTTCCACATGGCTCCAGCGCAGCACGCCGCGGGTCCACGATATTCCCCCGCCGTCTCAGACGCGCTCGGTGGCGGCACTCAGACGCGCTCAGCGGCCACCTGTCGACCGACCCGGCTGCGTCGGTAGCCGTAGCTGAAGTAGAGCACGAAGCCGATGACCATCCACACGACGAACCGCACCCACGTCTCCAGGCTGAGGTTGAGCGCGAGGTAGACGCAGATCAGCGCCGCCAGGATCGGCAGCCACGGGCTGAGCGGCACACGGAAGGGTCGCTCGAGCTCGGGACGTGTCCGGCGCAGCACCGGCACGGCGATCGAGACGAGCGCGAAGGCGGTCAGGGTCCCGATGTTGACCATCTCCTCCAGCTTCTCGATCGGCGTCAACGCCGCGACGGCCGCCACCAGCGCACCGACCGTCAGCGTGATCCGCACGGGCGTCCCGGTCCGTGGGCTCGTGCGCCCGAACCGGTGCGGCAGCAGCGCATCGCGGCTCATCGCGAACAGCACGCGGATCGCCCCGATGATGAGGGTCATCACGACCGTCGTCAGACCGGCCACCGCGCCGGCGGCGATCAGGGTCGCGAAGCCGTCGCGGCCGACGTCGCGGAAGGCGCTGGCCAGTGCGGCCTGGGTGTCGATCTTGTCGTAGCGCACCATGCCGGTGATGACGAGCGCGACGGCGACGTAGAGCACCGTGCAGATGACGAGCGAGCCGATGATGCCGCGGGGCAGGTCGCGCTGCGGGTTGCGGGCCTCCTCGGCGGTGGTGGCGACGACGTCGAAGCCGATGTAGGCGAAGAACACCACCGAGGCGGCCGAGATGATGCCGAGGACGCCGTAGGTCTGCGGCTGCAGCCCGAACGCCCACTGGATGAGGGGCTGCGCCAGCCCGCTGGCGTCCACCGGTCCGGCGCGCGGTGGTACGAACGGGTGATAGTTGGCGCCCGAGACGTAGAACAGCCCGGCGATGATCACGAAGAGGACGATGAACAGCTTGATGCCGACCAGGACGAGGTTCACGCGCAGTGACTCCTTGATGCCGACGGCCACCAGCGCGGTCAGCAGCACGACGAGCAGCAGGGCTGGCACGTTGACGTGGCCCCAGGAGAAGTGCGCAGCGTCGACGGGACCGATCGAGTCGGGCCAGCCCAGCCCGATCTCGTCGAGGAACGTCACGAAGTAGGTGCTCCACCCTTGAGCGACCACCGAGGCGCCGAGCATGAGCTCGAGCACGAGGTCCCAGCCGATGATCCAGGCGATCAGCTCACCGAGGGTGGCATAGGAGAACGTGTACGCCGACCCCGAGACCGGCACCGTCGAGGCGAACTCGGCGTAGCAGAGCGCCGCGAGTCCGCAGCAGATGCCGGCCAGCACGAAGGAGAAGACCACGCCCGGGCCGGCGTACTGCGCCGCGGCCTTGCCGGTGAGGGTGAAGATGCCGGCCCCGATGATGACTCCGATGCCGAAGACCGTGAGGTCGATCGCGCTCAGCTTGCGCTTGAGCTGGAACTCCGGGTCGTCGGTGTCCTGGAGCGACTGCTCGACCGACTTGGTCCTGAGAACGTCCATGGCGGAACACTTCCCCGCCGGTGGCGGCGTCAAACGGCCGTGCGCTGCCGGTGTTCGGCCCGATCAGCTCTCGATCGGCGCCGGCTGCTGCTCGGCGAGCTCCTCGACGACGCCGAGCGCGATCGCCTGGGGCGTCAGCCCGATCCGCTCGAGGATCTTGCCCCGCTTGGCGTGGCCGAGGAACTGCTGCGGGATGCCGTGGATCCGCACCGGCGTCGTCACGCGGGCAGCCGCGAGCTGCTGCAGGAACACCGCGCCCACGCCGCCGACGACGCCGTTGTCCTCGATCGTGACGACGAGCCGGTGCTCGGCAGCGAGGTCCACCAGCGCCTCGTCGAGCGGCTTGACCCAGCGGGGGTCGACGACCGTGACGCCGAGGCCCTGGGCGACGAGCCGATCGGCGACGCCGACGGCGATCTCAGCCGTGGCGCCGACCGCGACGACGAGGACGTCCTTCGTGCCGGTGCGCACCAGCACGTCGGCAGAGCCGGCGGTGGCGACGGCCGCGATGTCGTCGGGCGGCGGGCCCTTCGGGAAGCGGACGACGGTCGGCGCGTCGGCGACCTCGACGGCCTCGTCGAGGAGCTCGCGCAACCGGGCGCCGTCGCGTGGCGCCGCGATGCGCAGACCCGGCACCACCTGGAGGACCGACAGGTCCCACATGCCGTTGTGCGACGCGCCGTCGTCGCCGGTGACGCCGGAGCGGTCGAGCACGAAGGTGACGCCCGCCCGGTGCAGCGCGCAGTCCATCAGCACCTGGTCGAAGGCGCGGTTGAGGAACGTCGCGTAGACGGCCACGACCGGGTGCATCCCCCCGAGTGCCAGGCCAGCGGCGGACGTCGCCGCGTGCTGCTCGGCGATGCCGACGTCGAAGGTCCGCTCGGGGAAGCGGGCCTGGAAGTGGTGGAGGCCGACGGGATGCATCATCGCGGCGGTGATGCCGACGACGTCGGGACGCCGCTCGCCGATGTGGACGATCTGGTCGGCGAAGATGTCGGTCCAGATCCGCGCCTTCGGGTGCTCGTCGCCGGTGTGGACGTCGAAGGGGCCCGGGCTGTGGAACTGATCGGCCTCGTGACGCTCCGCGGCGTCGTAGCCGTAGCCCTTGCGGGTGATCGCGTGCACGATGACCGGGCCGCCGAAGCCCTTGGCCTGCCGGAGCGCCTGCTCGACGGCGGCGCGGTCGTGGCCGTCGACGGGGCCGACGTACTTGAGACCGAGGTCCTCGAAGAGGCCTTGGGGCGCGACGGCGTCCTTGAGGCCCTTCTTGACGGCGTGCAGCACGTCGTAGGTGGCCGCGCCGCCTGGGAGAGCCGGGAGGCGGCGCTTGATCATCTCCAGCACGCGCTCGTAGCGCGGGTTGGTGCGCAGGCTGGTGAGCGCCGTGGCGAGGCCGCCGACGGTGGGCGTGTAGGAGCGGCCGTTGTCGTTGACCACGATCACCAGGCGGGAGCTCCTGGCGACCGCGATGTTGTTGAGCGCCTCCCACGCCATGCCGCCGGTGAGCGCGCCGTCGCCGATCACCGCCACCACGTGCCGGTCCTCGCCGCGGATGGCGTAGGCCTTCGCGAGCCCGTCGGCGTAGCTCAGCGAGGTCGAGGCGTGCGAGTTCTCGACGATGTCGTGGGGCGACTCGGCCTGGCTCGGGTAGCCGGAGAGGCCGCCCTCCTGCCGTAGGCCGCCGAACGCTCTCGCCCGACCGGTGAGCATCTTGTGCACGTAGGCCTGGTGGCCAGTGTCGAAGACGATCCGGTCACGAGGAGAGTCGAAGACGCGGTGGATCGCCAGGGTCAGCTCGACGACGCCGAGATTGGGACCGAGGTGACCGCCCGTCATCGCGGTCGTCGTCACGAGGAGGTCGCGGATCTCCGCTGCGAGCGCGGTGAGCTCGCCCTCACTCAGGCCGTCGAGGTCGCGTGGGGACGCGACCTGGTCGAGAAGAGCCATAGCCGCGAGGTTACCGCCTGGTCCCTCGGAGCACGCATCGGCGAACGGTGCGGCAGACTGACGACATGGCGAAGAACCTGACCCCGCAACAGCGGCGCGTCGTCGGCGCGGCTGTCGCCGTCCAGCTCGTCGTCGCGCTGCTCACCTGGCGCGACCTGTCACGTCGGCCGGCCGACAAGGTGCGCGGGCCGAAGTGGCTGTGGCGGATCGTCGGGAGCGCGAACACCGCCGGCTCGGCGGCGTACTGGACCCTCGGTCGCCGCCGCTGACCTCAGCCCGCGAGGAAGCTGAAGCGCACCTCGCGGGTCTCGTTGTCGACGTTGAGGTCGACGAGGCAGATCGACTGCCAGGTCCCGAGCGCGAGGCGGCCATCCAGCACGGGCACGGTGGCGTACGGCGGCACCAGCGCGGGCATCACGTGCGAGCGGCCGTGCCCCCGGCTGCCATGGCGGTGCCGCCAGCGGTCGTCGGTGGGGAGGAGCTCCTCGAGCGCCGCCAGCAGGTCGTCGTCGCTTCCGGCACCGGTCTCGATGATGGCGATCCCGGCCGTCGCGTGCGGCACGAAGACATGGAGCAGCCCGTCACCGCGACGGGACGCGAAGTCCGCGGCGTCACCGGTGACGTCGAGGACGACCTGGCGGCTGCCGGTGCGGAACGAGCGCGTCTCGGAGTCCATGCCGCGATCGTAGGACGCGGGTCATGCGTCAGACCTGGGTGCCCGCAGGCTCATGGCCGCCCTGCGGGTCGCGGCTGCCGCCCGCACACGACGCCCCAGGCTCCGGAGCGGTCTCGCCGTGGCCGTAGGCCGCGATGAAGAGGCCGAGGCGGTCGTCGCCCGCCCCCTCGAGGCGCAGCTGTCGGCCCCAGACGGTGACGACGACGGGGGCGGGGAGGTCGGGGTACGGCGCCATGATGCCGTTCTGCGGGAGCTCGGCCTTCAGCTTGCGCACGTCGGACGCGCGCAGGCCCGGGCCGTAGGCGATCCACACGGCACCGTGCTCGAGGTCGTGCACCGCGTTCTCGTTGCGCAGCGGCTGGTCGTAGGCACCGCACTCGAGCCAGACGGGGTCGTGCGGTCCGCCGACCGGCGGGCTCGTCGGGTAGCGGACGTCGTCGTCGGTGTGCTGGACGCTGAGGCCGCCGTAGGACCGCACGGCCGCCAGGCCGGTGCTCCGGGCGCCGCGCGGCTCCTGCTTCGTCAGCATGGGCAGGGCCGCGGCCCCCGCGACGAGCATGACGGCCACCGTGATGACGGCGATGATGACGGTCCGGCGCCGGTTCGGGGGCGGTCCGCTCGGGCCCATCGAGACGACCGACGCGACGCCGAGCTCGGCCACCCAGGGCTCGCTGGCCGAGGAGTCACTCACCCAGCGCTCGCTCCACCCGCTCGACCTTGGCCGTCATCTGTCCTGTGTGTCCGGGCCGGATGTCGGCCTTGAGGACGAGGCTCACGCGGGAGGAGTACGCCGAGACGGCGTCGACGGCCTGCTTGAGGACCGCCATCACCTCCTCCCACTCCCCCTCGATGTTGGTGAACATCGCGTTGGTCTCGTTGGGCAGCCCCGAGTCTCGGACGACCTTCACGGCGGCGGCGACGGCCTCCGCGACGCCACCGGTGTCGTCGGAGGTGGCGGGGGCGATGGAGAAGGCGACCAGCATGCGCCGAGGATAGGCCAGCACGCCCCGGCCGCGAGATGCGGCCGGGGCGTGCGGATCAGGCTGGGTCGATCCGGCTGGGTCAGCCGTTGAGCAGGTTGCGCAGGACGAACTGCAGGATGCCGCCGTTGCGGTAGTAGTTCGCCTCGCCGGGGGTGTCGATGCGGACGACCGCGTCGAACTCCACGCTCTGCCCGTTCTCAGGGCTGGCCTTCACCTTCACTGTCTTCGGCGTGCGGCCCTCGTTGAGCTCGGTGACGCCGGTGATGGCGAAGGTCTCCTCGCCGGTCAGACCGAGCGAGTCGGCGTTCTGCCCCTCGGGGAACTGCAGCGGGAGGACACCCATGCCGATGAGGTTCGAGCGGTGGATGCGCTCATACGACTCGGCGATGACCGCCTTGACGCCCAGGAGAGCGGTGCCCTTGGCGGCCCAGTCGCGCGAGGAGCCCGAGCCGTACTCCTTGCCGGCCAGGACGACCAGAGGCGTGCCGGCGGCCTGGTAGTTCTGCGAGGCGTCGTAGATGAACGACACCGGCGCGTCCGCCTGGGTGAAGTCGCGGGTGTAGCCGCCCTCGGTGCCCGGCGCGACCTGGTTGCGCAGGCGGATGTTGGCGAACGTGCCGCGGATCATGACCTCGTGGTTGCCTCGGCGCGAGCCGTAGGAGTTGAAGTCGCGCTGCTCGACGCCGTGCTCGGTGAGGTACTGGCCCGCGGGCGAGTCCTTCTTGATGTTGCCCGCCGGGCTGATGTGGTCGGTGGTGACCGAGTCGCCGAGCTTGAGCAGCACCCGGGCGCCCTCGATGTCGGTGACCGGGGACGGGGTCTTGTCCATGCCGTCGAAGTAGGGCGCCTTGCGGACGTAGGTGGAATCCTCGTCCCACGTGAACGTGTCACCGGTGGGCGTGGGCAGGTTCTGCCAGCGCTCGTCGCCGGCGAAGACGTCGGCGTAGCCCTTCGCGAACATGTCCGAGGCGATCGCCTGCCCGATGACCTCCTCGACCTCGGCCGGCGAGGGCCAGATGTCCTTGAGGAAGACGTCGTTCCCGTCCGCGTCGGTGCCCAGCGCATCGTTGAACAGGTCGATGTCCATCGTGCCGGCCAGCGCGTAGGCGATGACCAGTGGCGGCGACGCCAGGTAGTTCATCTTGATGTCGGGGTTGATCCGGCCCTCGAAGTTGCGGTTGCCGGAGAGGACCGAGACAACGGCCAGGTCGTTCTCCTGCACGGCGGCGGAGACCTCGGGGATCAGCGGGCCCGAGTTGCCGATGCAGGTCACGCAGCCGTAGCCGACGAGGTTGAAGCCGAGCTTCTCGAGGTACGGCGTCAGGCCGGCCTTGTCGTAGTAGTCGCTGACCACCTGGGAGCCGGGCGCCAGCGTCGTCTTGACCCACGGCTTGCGGGTGAGGCCCTTCTCGACGGCCTTCTTCGCCAGCAGGGCGGCGCCGAGCATGACCGACGGGTTGGAGGTGTTGGTGCACGAGGTGATCGAGGCGATCGTGACGGCGCCGTGGTCCAGGACGAACCGCGACCCGTCCTCGAGGGCGACCTCGACCGGGTTGCTCGCGCGGCCGCCGTCCTTCGGCGCGGCCGAGAGGTGGTTGTCGGGAGCGGACGACCCGTTCGTGCCGGAGTAGGACGGCGCGTCGCTGCCGGGGAAGGACTCCTCCACGGCCTCGTCGTAGCCCTGGGTGTCCTGCACGTCGCCGGCGTAGTCGACGAGCGCGCCGCGGAAGGCCGTCTTCGCGTCGGTCAGCGCGACCCGGTCCTGCGGGCGCTTCGGGCCGGCGATCGACGGGACGATCGTCGACAGGTCGAGCTCGAGCTGCTCGGAGAAGCGGGGCTCGGCGTCGGGGTCGTGCCAGAGACCCTGCTCCTTGGCGTAGGCCTCGACGAGCTTGAGCTGCTGCTCGCTGCGGCCGGTGAGCTTGAGGTAGCTGATCGTCTCGTCGTCGATCGGGAAGATCGCAATGGTCGAGCCGAACTCGGGGCTCATGTTGCCGATCGTGGCACGGTTGGCCAGCGGGAGCGCGGTCACGCCGGCGCCGTAGAACTCGACGAACTTGCCGACCACGCCGTGCTTGCGCAGCATCTCGGTGATCGTCAGCACGAGGTCGGTCGCGGTGGAGCCCTCGGGCAGGTCGCCATGGAGCTTGAAGCCCACGACGCGCGGGATGAGCATGCTCACCGGCTGGCCGAGCAGAGCCGCCTCGGCCTCGATGCCACCCACGCCGAAGCCGAGGACGCCGAGGCCGTTGACCATCGTGGTGTGGGAGTCGGTGCCGACGCAGGTGTCAGGGTAGGCCTGGAGGCTGCCGTCGACCTCCCGGGTGAAGACCGTGCGGGCGAGGTGCTCGATGTTGACCTGGTGGACGATGCCGGTGCCCGGCGGGACGACCTTGAAGTCGTCGAACGCGGTCTGGCCCCAGCGCAGGAACTGGTAGCGCTCCTTGTTGCGGTCGTATTCGATCTCGACGTTGCGGGCGAACGCCTCCGGGGTGCCGAACGCCTCCGCGATGACGGAGTGGTCGATGACCATCTCGGCCGGAGCGAGCGGGTTGATCTTCGAGGCGTCGCCTCCCAGCTCGGCTGCGGCCTCTCGCAGGGTGGCCAGGTCGACGATGCACGGGACACCCGTGAAGTCCTGCATGATCACGCGCGCCGGCGTGAACTGGATCTCCTTGTCGGGCTGCGCGGTCTCGTCCCAGCCGGCCAGCGCCTTGATGTCGTCCGCCGTGATGTCGGCGCCGTCCTCGGTGCGCAGGAGGTTCTCCAGGAGGACCTTGAGGCTGTAGGGAAGGCTGGCGACGTCGAGGCCCTCCCCCGACACCGCGTCGAGCCGGAAGATCTCGTAGGACGTGCCGTCCACGTCCAAGATGCTCTTCGCACCGAAGCTGTCCTTGCTGGCCAACGCCGTCATCTCCTCAGTCAGGGGTCTGCAGTCATGAGTCTGCGCGAGCAACGTCCTCATCCATCCTGCCGCGCCCGTCAGCGGACATGGAAGTAAGGCTTGCCTTGCTCTGATCTTACCTTTGTCTCGATGTCAAGATACATGATGTCGAGGGGAAGGCGCGAGAGCGGGCTGGACGTTCACGGCCGGGGCCGTTGCGCGGCCGTTGCGCGCCTCGGGGCCTCTGGGCGCGGGGCCCGGGCTCTCGGGGCCTCCGGGCCTCCGGGCTCGGGCCTCGGGGCTCTCTGGGCTCGGGCCTCGGGGCTCTCGGGGCCTCTGGGCTCGGGCCTCGGGGCTCCTCCGGGCCCGGGCTCCGGCCATTCGCTGCGCCAGATCCACGCGACACGCCCAGACTTGCCGGCGTGTCGCGCGATTCCGGCGCAGCGAAGGGCCCGGCTCATGCCCGCCGCTCCGCGCTCGGGCCTCCGCGCTCGGCCCTCCGCGCTCGACCCTCCGCGCTCGACCCTCTGGGCTCGGGGCTCCGGGCTCTGGGCTCCGGCCATTCGCTCCTCGCTCGGCCCTGGGCCCTCGGCGCTCGACGCTCGGCGCGGGGCGCTGCTTCAACGCCCCCGCGCCGACACGAGCAGCGCGACGCACTCGAGGTGGTGCGTCATCGGGAACAGGTCGAAGGCCCGCAGAGCCACGAGCCCATAGCCGTGCTCAGCGAAGATCGCGACGTCGCGTGCCAGCGCGGCGGGGTCGCACGCGACGTAGGCGACGGCGCGCGGCGTGCGGGCGACGACCTGCTCGACCACCGCCCTCCGCGCACCCTCGCGGGGCGGGTCGAGCACGACGAGGTCGACGGGAGCGGCGGACGACGTCGCGAGGACATGCCCGACGTCGCCAGCCGTGACCTCGGCGGTCGGGACGTTGGCGTGGAACAGCTCGCTCGCGCGTCGGTCCCCTTCGATGGCGAGGACCCGCCCGTCGGGGCCGACCCGGTCGGCGATGAGCGCGGCGAAGAGCCCGACGCCGGCATACAGGTCCAGGACCGACTCCCCCGGCCGCGGGTCGAGCATCTCCAGCACGGCCGTCACGAGCGTCGCCGGCGCACCCGGGTGGACCTGCCAGAAGCCGTCCGCGGCAACGGTGAAGTCGCGCCCGAGGACAGTCTCGGTCACCGCGCCCGGAGCAGGCTCGCGCGCGTCGGTCCGCGCGATCAGGCAGTCGTCGACCTCGATCACGTCGTGGGACCGGTGCAGCCGCATCGCGCGGGCGCCGTCGGGCGTGCGGGCGTAGGCCTGCCGCGTGCGCCAGCGCAGACCCTCCTCGTCACCCGGCACCGCTTCGACTCGGGTCTCGAGCAGCGGGTCGTCGGCGTCGAGCCGGGCCAGTCTGACCAGCTGCTCGCGCAGCACTGTGGCTTTGAGGTCTCGCTGGGCACCCACGGAGACGTGCTGGAAGTCGCAGCCGCCGCACTTGCCGGGGCCGGCGTAGGGACACGGCGGGGTGACCCGGTCCGGCGAGGGCATGAGGACCTCGACCGCGTCGGCGCGCCAGAACCGGTCGCCATCGGTGCCCTCGGTGATCTCGATGACGACGCGCTCCCCCGGCAGCGCGTGGCGCACGAAGACCACCCGCATCTCCGGCGCCTCCGGGGCAGTGCGCTCGTCGACAGGCTCACCGGTCGGCCCCGGGCCGGTCGGCCCCGACACCTGGCCGGTCGGCCCCGACAGCTGGCCGGTCGGCCCCGGCACCCCGCCCGTCCGCTCCCGCACCCCGCCCGTCCGCTCCCGCACCCCGCCCGTCGGCCCCTGCACCCCGCCGGTCGGCACCCGTGCCACGGCGTGGCCGCCGTGCGCGATCGGGCCGACCTCGACCTCGAACCGCTCGCCGACGCGGGAGCGGCCCCGCGGCTGCTTGGTTCTCGCCCGACGAGGTGGTCTGCGGGGTCGGCTCGTCACGACCTCAGCCTGCCAGACCTCGTCCGGGCCCCGATGGCCTGTGCAGCCCAGGGCCGCGCCGATCGTGGTTGGCAGATGCCAGTTGCGGTGGGCCCGGGACTGGCATCTGCCAACCACTACTCGGACGCTCCGGGGATCCGCAGATGGGTCCACATCCGCCGGACACGCTCGAGGAATGCCCGCTGCCCAGCCGGGGTGTAGAGCGAGCCGGCGACGAGGCGGAGCCACGGGCCGGGGTCCGTCGGTCTCGGACGTCGAAGGGCCTCGTCTGCCGCTCGAAGCACCAGGTGCGCGTGCTGCAACAGGTCGGGAGCGACGTACCCACGGCGCACCATGTCGATGTCGGCGATCCGCCGCGCGCGTCGCAGGTCCTTCCGCTGCTCAGCGGCATCCCGGTGCTGAGCGCCGTCGTACTCCTGCAGCAAGCTGGTGCCGGACACTCGCAGATCGGCCCGGGCGAAGAAGGAGCCGTACTCGTCGAGCAGCTCCACCTGCGCCTCAACGGCGATCCCGCAGACGACGTGGAGAAGGCGCAGGAGCGTCTCCCAGGCAGACTCCGACCGACCGTCTGCCAGCATGAGCGCGGCCCGCGTGGCCGGCGCGCCGTGCCGTCGCCTCGCCGCTGCTGCGACGAGATCGGCGAGGGTGCACGTGCCCTGGTGCAGCGCGGAGTCGATCAGGACGACGAGGTCGAGGACCGGAAGGAGACGAGCGGCCGCCACGATGCAATCGACGACGGGCGCCACCCGCACCCCGTCCACCGTCAACGCAAAGGGTTCGGTGGTGTGGCGGCTCACGGCGAGTCGGCTCCGGACCGGCAGGACCTCCCCCGGCACGCGGCCGGCCGCCGCGAACAACGGCGTCCCAGCCGGGACCGTCGGCATCCACAGGCCGTGCACCTGGGCCCCCGTCAGTCCCGTCCACACGGCGCTCGCCGGGAGCACGGGTTGCCATGCGGCGAGCTCGGCGAGCATCGCTGGACGACCGGTCAGGCCGCTCGGCACGCGAACTCCGTGGCCCACCGTGGTCCAGGCCTTCCCCCGCCGGCGGGGGTCGGGCGGTCTCTCCTCGGTCATCGCACCACCGTCGCGCCGGCACGGACCAACCCTCGTCGACCGGAACGCGTGCGGTGGAGAAGCACCGCCAGACGCCTGTGTGTGAGCGCGAGCCGGTCCCGCGTCCGTCTCCCATCCGGCCCGATCCACCAGACATGGTGCCGCCGGCCATGGTTGGCAGGTGCCACCCTGAGACGCCCGATGAGTGGCATCTCCCCACCATCCTCCGGGGATGCCCCGACCAGCGCCGACCTCCGCGGCCCAGCGCCGTCCGGTGCGGCGGGTCAGCCGATCAGCGACCGACCTGCTGACCGCGACCGGGGGTGTAGCCGTCGCGATAGCTGGGCCGCACCCAGTCCTCTGGCTTGTGCTCGATGGAGGACCGCAGCTGGTAGGGCACAGAGATGACCATCACGCCGGGCGTGAAGAGCAGCCGGCCCTTCAGGCGCAGCGCGGTCTGGTTGTGCAGCAGCTGCTCCCACCAGCGGCCGACGACGTACTCAGGGATGTAGACGGCGACGACGCCTCGAGGGTTGGCCTTGCGGATCGCGGAGGCGTAGTCGACCACCGGCCGCACCAGCTCGCGGTAGGGCGAGTGGAGCACCTTCAGCGGGAGGTCGAGGTTGCGCTCGTCCCACTCCCTGAGCAGCCGGGCGGTGGTCTCGTCGTCGACCGAGACCGTGACCGCCTCGAGGGTGTTCGGGCGCGTGGCCCGGGCGAAGGCGAGCGCGCGCAGCGTCGGCTTGTGCAGCTTGGAGACCAGCACCATCGCGTGGACGCGGGTCGGCATGACCTTGTCCTCGTCGCCGGCCGCGAGCTCAGCCTCGACCCGGTCGTAGTGCTTGCGGATGCCGCGCATGATCGCGAAGAAGAAGACCATCGCCAAGATGGCGATCCAGGCGCCGGCGAGGAACTTCGTCAGCAGCACGATGACGAAGACCACGGCGGTCATCCCGAGGCCGAAGGTGTTGATCAGCCGCGAGCGGTGCATCCGCCGCCGTTCGGAGGGGTCCTTCTCGGTCTTCAGATGTCGCGTCCAGTGCCGGATCATGCCGAGCTGGCTGAGGTTGAACGAGACGAACACGCCGACGATGTAGAGCTGGATCAGACGCGTCGTCTGGGCGTCGAAGGCCTGGATGAGGATGATCGCGAGGATGGCGAGGAAGAGGATGCCGTTGCTGTAGGCGAGCCGGTCTCCCCGCGAGCCCAGCGCGCGAGGGGCATAGCCGTCGCGGGCCAGGATCGAGCCGAGCACCGGGAACCCGTTGAAGGCCGTGTTCGCGGCCAGCACCAGGATGATGCCGGTCATCGCGACCACGAAGTAGAACCCCGGCGGGAAGTCGTGGAAGACCGCTCTGGCCAACTGCGCGACGACGGTGTGCTGCTGGTAGCCCTCCGGCATCGGGTTGCCGCTTGCGTCCCGGAGACGGTCGACATCGCCGGGGTCGACGTACTTCAACCCCATGGTGTTGGCCAGCAGCATGATGCTCATCAGCATCGTGATCGCGATGGTGCCGAGCAGCAGCAGCGTGGTGGCCGCGTTCTTGCTCTTGGGGCGACGGAACGCCGGCACGCCGTTGCTGATCGCCTCGACGCCGGTCAGCGCCGCACAGCCGGAGGAGAAGGCCCGAGCGAGCAGGAAGATCAGCGCGACCTGGGTGAGGGTCCCCTGGTGGGCGGCGTCCGGCACGACCGTGAGGTCGTGGCTCTCGACGGGGTTCAACGAGCCGGCGGCGTACTGCGCCAGCCCGAAGGCACCCATGCCGAGGATGGCGATCATGAAGCCGTACGTCGGCACCGCGAAGAACGTGCCCGACTCCCGGACCCCTCGCAGGTTCATGGCGGCGAGGAGGATCACCAGCAGCGTGGCGACCGTGGCCTCGTGGCCGTGGATGAATCCGAGCGCGGATGCAGCGTTCTGCACGCCCGAGGAGATCGAGACGGCCACCGTGAGGACGTAGTCGACCAGCAGCGCACTCGCGACCGTGATCCCGGCGTTGGGCCCGAGGTTGACGGTGGCGACCTCGTAGTCGCCGCCGCCGGAGGGATATGCGTGGACGTTCTGGCGGTACGACGCCACCACGGTCAGCATGACGAGCGCGACGACGATGCCGATCTTCCACGACCACACGTACGCCGACGCGCCGGCGAGCGAGAGCATGATGAAGACCTCGTCCGGTGCGTAGGCCACCGACGAGAGCGCATCGCTCGCGAAGACGGGCAGCGCGATCCGCTTCGGAAGCAGCGTCTCCCCGAGCTGGGAGCTCCTCAGCTTGCGCCCGAGGAGGATTCTCTTGGAGACGTCACCGACACCCACGAGCGGCAAGGCTACGGCACCGTGCGTTCCTCGGCCTCAACTGCAGATACGGTGGGCCCGTGCACGTAGTGATCATGGGCTGCGGCCGCGTCGGCTCGACGCTCGCCCGCAGCCTCGAGGACCGCAACCACACCGTGTCCGTCATCGACAGCGAGCCCGACGCCTTCCGACGTCTCGGCCCCGGCTTCAACGGCGACAAGGTCACCGGGATCGGCTTCGACCAGGAGGTCCTCGAGAAGGCGGGCATCCGCCGTGCCGACGCCTTCGCCGCCGTCTCGAGCGGCGACAACTCCAACATCATCGCCGCCCGCGTCGCACGCGAGACGTTCGGGATCCAGCAGGTGGTGGCCCGCATCTACGACCCCGGGCGCGCGGAGGTCTACCAGCGGCTCGGCATCACCACGGTCGCCACGGTCAAGTGGACCGCCGACCAGGTGCTGCGCCGGCTGCTGCCGGCCGGGGCCGAGCCCGACTTCCGCGACCCCTCAGGCACCATCCGGCTCGACCAGGTGCCGGTCCCGGGGGTCTGGATCGGTCATCGGACCGTCCAGTTCCAGGAGGAGGCCCGCTGCCGCATCGCCTGGATCGACCGGCTCGGCGAGGGCGTGCTGCCCACCCGCGACAGCGTCATCCAGGAGGGCGACCTGCTGCACATCGTGATGCGCGAGGAGAACGCGCAGCACGCCTACCAGGTCTTCGACAACGGTCCGCAGGAGCACTGACATGAGGGTTGCCATCGCCGGAGCAGGCGCGGTCGGCCGCTCGATCGCCCGTGAGCTGATCACCAACGGCCACGAGATCCTCCTGATCGACAAGGACCCCGAGTCCATCAAGCCCGAGCGCGTCCCGGACGCCGAGTGGCTGCTGGCGGACTCCTGCGAGCTCTCCTCCCTCGAGGAGGCGCGGCTCGACCGATGCGACGTCGTCATCGCCGCGACCGGTGACGACAAGGTCAACCTCGTCACCTCCCTGCTCGCCAAGACCGAGTTCGGCGTGCCGCGCACGGTGGGCCGCGTCAACCACCCCAACAACGAGTGGCTCTTCACCGAGGCCTGGGGCGTGGACGTCAACGTCTCGACCCCGCGCATCATGTCCGCGCTCGTCGAGGAGGCCGTCACCGTCGGCGACCTCGTCCGTCTCTTCACCTTCCGACAGGGCAACGCGAACCTGGTCGAGCTCACGCTGCCGTCCGACAGTCCGTACGTCGGCAAGCCGGCCGGACTCATCCCCTTCCCCGAGAACTGTGCCCTCGTCACCGTGCTGCGTGACGGGATGGTCTACACGCCCGATCCGGAGCAGCCGGTGGAGTCGGGCGACGAGCTGCTGTTCGTCGTCCCGCCGGAGATGGAGGACGAGCTCGAGCGACTCCTCGCGCCGAGGGCCCACGGGGGCTGAGCCTCGGGTCTCGATACGCCGCCTGTGGTCTCGATACGCCGCCTCGTTCCTCGGCGGCCACTCGACCAACGGGGCGGGCCGGCCCACTCGACCACCGGGGGCGGACGGCTACTCGACCACCGGTCGTGACGGGCCGGGAAGCGGCTCGACGGGGGTGGCATTGCGGGCGAGCAGCCACACCATCGTGCCCCAGGACGCGATCCGCAGCGGCCAGCCGAGGCCGAGCCGGAGGACGCCGATGATGCCGACCGCCGTGTCGGTGTCGATGGTGCCGGTGTGTCCGAGCACGTAGACCGGGCCCTGGAGGAGCACGCCGATCGCGCCGGGGGCGAGGAAGAGCCAGGTGAGCCGCGTGCACAGGCGCACGACTTGCTTGTCGCGGTGCCAGGCGGTCGGGTCGCCGGTCACCGAGCCGACCATGAACCCGATGAACGGCCACCCGCACAGGCAGGAGGCCACCATGAGGACGGTGTAGGCCCCGCTCCAGATGATCCCGGGCAGGAAGAACGCCAGCGCCTGATCGGCCTCGCTGCCGCCACTGCTGGCCGCCAGGCGGACGAAGATCCAGCCGATGCCGATCCCGATGATCGCGTTGAGGACATACTGGATCGTCGAGCGCTCCAGCAGTCGGATCAGCAAGGCCGCGCCGGCGACGCCGCCCGCAGCCACGAGCGCGAGGCGCAGGTCCTTGGTGGTCAGCCAGAGCACCGTGAAGACCAGTCCGGGGACGCCGGACTCGACTATGCCGCGCCGGCCGCCGAGCGAGGCGGCCATCTGGCGCCGTACGACGGCCTCGACCGTCTCCACGGAGGCGGCTGCATGATGCTCGGACTCGGACATGCTCGGCGCCCTCTGGTCTCCCCCACCCGGCGACGCAGCGCTCACGGGATCAGCTCGTAGCGGGGGTTGTAGAGCGTCCGGACCCCGTCGTGGACCCCGATGCGGCCCTGCACCTGAAGCGACCGTCCGGGGCTGATGCCCGCGATGTGACGGCGCCCCAGCCAGACGATCGTCAGCAGACCGCTCCCGTCGAAGAGCTCGGCCTCCAGCGCGGGCACCCCGCCGCGCGGCCGGAGGGTCACCGTCCGCAGCGTCCCGCGCAGCCGGACGAGCTCGCGGTCGGGCGCCTCGGCGATCGAGAGGACGTCCTTGGCCTCGTAGGCCGTCCGCAGGTCACGCGCCTCCTGGTCGGCGGTGTTGGCCCACTCGCTGAGCTTGTCGCGCAGTCGGCCCATCACTGCACCCGCTGAGCCTCGGGCGGCAGCGACAGCGGCAGCGCCTCACCGACCGGCATCGCACCGGTCCCGCGGCGCACGACGACCTCGGTGATCCCGTCCTCCCACGACTGGGCGTAGTCGTCGTCGACGGCCGGTCGTCCCAGCAGCGTCGCACGCAGGAGCCAGCGAGGCCCGTTGATGCCGATGATCCGCGAGACCTGCACGCCGTTCTGACCGTCGGGCATCTGCACCCCGAGCTGGCAGACGAGCTCGGTGCCCCACCGTCCCTCGCGCTCGGCGACGTTGCCGCCACGGCGCGCGACGTCCTCGGCCAGCTGCGGGCGGACGTCGCCCCACAGGTCGCCGTTGCGGGGCGCGGCGAAGGCGCGCAGCTCCAAGGCGCCATCGTCGGCCGTCAGCAGGGCCGCCTGCACGCTCCCGGTCGCCTCGTCCACCTGCAGTCGCAGCTCGCGGCCCGGGAAGGGGGCGAGCGCGATCGAGCCGAGATCGACCCGCTCGACGGCGAGCAGCTCCTCGGGCAGCTCGTCGGCGTCCCAGGGACCCGCCGGCGGCGCCGGGATGCCGGAGGCGCCGGAGGTGTCCGCACCGTCGAGCACGTCGGGAACGTCCTGTGTGACGTCGTCGGCGACGGGGTCGGACGGGGCGGGCTTGCGGCGGAACTTCACCTGGTCTCTTCTCTCACGACGTCTCGGGCTCGGACCGGCCGAACCCTCCGGTAGAACCGTAACCCCCAGCGCCCCGGACCGAACCGGGCAGGACGTCGACCTCGACGAAGGCCGCCCGCTCCACGCGCTGGATCACCAGCTGGGCGATCCGGTCCCCCCTCGACAGCTCGATCGGCTCGACCGGGTCGAGGTTGATGAGCAGCACCTTGATCTCGCCGCGGTAGCCGGCGTCGACGGTCCCCGGGGTGTTGACGATCGACAGCCCGTGCCGGGCGGCCAGGCCCGAGCGAGGATGCACCAGAGCGACGAAGCCCTCCGGCAGCGCGATCGCCACCCCGGTCGGGACGAGGGCACGCTCCCCGGGCTCGAGGCGCACGTCGACCGCCGTGACGAGGTCCGCGCCGGCGTCGCCGGGATGTGCGTACGCCGGCGGCGGCAGGTCCGGGTCGAGCCGGCGCAGGGCCACTTCGAGCGACGCGGTGGACGTCAGAGATTCAGGCACGCGCGGGACCCTATCGTCCGCCGGCGACGGGCAGATGAAAAACTCTCCCCTCGTGACCCCCTCCGTCCCCGGCAGCACCGGGCCCGTCCCGGCCTACCGGGAGCGCCTCTTCGTCCCGCTGCGGTGGTGGGTGCAGGGGGTGATGTTCGTGGCCACCCTGTGGCTCGCTCTGGTCGTCGCGGTGCCGGGCCCGCTGGCCTGGTCGGTGACAGCGGCGATCCTGGGGCTGATGTCGCTCGCGTTCATCGCCTACGGCGCTGCGAGCATCGAGATCGACGGCCAGCATCTGCGCGCCGGGCGCGCGCGTATCGAGGCCGGCTACCTCGGCGCGGTCGCGCCGCTCGATGCGGAGGCGACCCGGCGTACCGCAGGGGTCGAGGCCGACGCGCGCGCCTTCCTCCTGCTCCGGCCCTACGTCAAGCGGGCCGTCAAGGTCGAGATCACCGACCCCGCCGACCCTGCGCCCTACTGGTTGCTCGGCACCCGGCACCCGGAGGGTCTGGCCTCCGCGCTCGCCCGTCTGACGGCCGCGAACCGCGACTGACCTCCGGTCCCGCCGGAGCGAGCACCCCACTGGCTGCCACCCACTGGCGCGACTCACTAGGGTGGATCGCATGGCGAAGGACAAGGGCCCGAGCGGCTCCAAGATCTGGACGATCTTCTCGACCGTGGCAGCGCTCGGCGCCGCGACAGCGGCCCGCAAAGGTCTCGACAAGGGATGGCAGATCGCCACCAGGCGCAAGCCGCCGGCGAACCCCGCCGACCCCGACGTCCAGCTCTGGGAGGCCGTCGCCTGGTCGGCTGCCACCGGCGCGGCCGTCGCGCTGGCACGGATGTTCGCCCAGCGCCGGGCTGCGAACTACTACGTTCGGTCCGCCGGTCACCTTCCCCCGCAGCTGGAGAAGGACGGCGCCTGATCAAGCGGCCGGAGCACGGCGCCTGACCAAGAATCGAGTGGGGGCCGGAAGACCCCCACTCGATCTACGCGCAGTCCTTGCAGATCATCCGCTTCTCGTCCGCCAGCTGGCTGCGGTGGTGGACCAGGAAGCAGCTCATGCAGGTGAACTCGTCCTCCTGCTTCGGCTTGACCTCGACAGCGAGCTCCTCGTGCGACAGGTCAGCGCCCGGGAGCTCGAAGGACTCGGCGGCTTCCGCCTCGTCCTCATCGACCTTGCCGGAGTTCTTGTCGTGACGGCGCGCCTTGAGCTCTTCGATGCTCTCCTCGGACTGCTCCTCGTCTGTCTTACGCGGAGCGTCGTAGTCCGTCGCCATGCGTCACCACTTCCCTTCGTTACAAGCCCACGCGTGTCGGGCCCCGAGCCGATACGTCGGGGCGAGATTGTGCACCATGCCGGCCCGGGTCCGCACACCGGTTCGAAGATGCAGGGCCTGAACATCGGGTGACCGGCGGCTATTCCCGCCCGTACCCCGCGTCGAGAACCGCATCCCGCAGCTCCTCGAAGCCGTGGTCGGGAGCCGCGACGACGAGCGGCCGGTCCCCCATCCCGGGCAGCACCTCGACCCTGGCCCCGGCCCCCTCGGCGACGAGCGCACCGGCCGCGTAGTCCCACAGGTTCACGCCGACCTCGAAGTAGCCGTCCGCCTGTCCGTCGGCGAGGTGGCACAGCTCGAGCGCGCAGGAGCCGTGTCGCCGGATGTCGCGCACCCTCGGCAGCAGTCGGACCAGCCCCTGCGCCTGACGCTCGCGGACGGCGGCGTCGTAGCCGAAGCCGGTGATCACGAGACGCTGGGCGAGCGGCGCGGGACCGCGCACACCGACGGCGGCGCCGTCTCGCCGCGCGACGACGCCCTCGGGTGTCCGGAAGGCGGTGTGCTCGACGCCGGTCGCGGCGTTCGCCACGACGCCCGCCACGACCTCGCCGTCGACCTCGGCGGCGATCGACACGGCATACTCCGGCAAGCCGTAGAGGAAGTTGACGGTGCCGTCGATGGGGTCGACGATCCAGCGGACGCCGGTCGTGCCCGCCACGTCGTCGCCCTCCTCGCCGAGGAAGGCGTCGTGGGGTCGCTCGGCGAGGATCGTCGCGCGGATCAGGGCCTCGGAGTCCCGGTCGGCCTCGGTGACGACGTCGACGTCGCTGGACTTGGTCGCCGCCACCCTGATCTCGGCGGCGCCCCGCTCGCGCACGAGGGCGACAGCAGCGCGCGCGGCGCGCAGCGCGACCTCCAGGAGGTCCCGCCCCTCGGTGCTCACTGCTCCTCCCCGCACAGCGCCGGGCGGTCCGTGCGCAGGTTGGGACAACAGCCGGCCGGGCAGCGGTCCCACAGGGGGCCGATGTCTCCGACGGCCGCGCGCACGACCTCCTCGCCCCGCTCGACAGCCGCCCGCTCGAGCAGCAGGTCGCGGACGGCGGCGACGAAGCGGGCGTCCTCCCCCGGCGTCGCCGCGCGGCGCCCGGCGATCCCCACTCGCTCGCAGGTGGCGAGCGCCTCGGTGTCGAGGTCGTAGACGACCTCCATGTGGTCGCTGACGAAGCCGACCGGCACCAGCACGACGGCGCGGACGCCGTCGGCGGCGAGCTCCTCGATCCGGTCGTTGACGTCGGGCTCGAGCCACGGCACGTGCGGGGCGCCCGACCGGGAGCAGAAGACGAGCTCGTGCTCCCGCTCGACGCCGGTCTCGGCAGCGACCCGCGCGGCCACGACCGCGGCCACGTCGAGGTGCTGCGCGAGGTAGGCGCCGCGGGTCGGGCCCGAGGTGTCGTTCATCGACGTCGGGATGGAGTGCGTCACGAAGAGCAGCCGCGCCCCGCCGCGCAGCTCCTCGGGCAGCTCGTGCAGGGCCGCGAGGACCGCGTCAGCCACCGGCTCGGTGAAGCCCGGGTGGTTGTAGTAGTTGCGGAGCTTGTCGATGACCGGAGCACCCTCCACGGCCGCGACCGCGTCGTAGAGGTTCTCGCGGTACTGCCGGCACGAGGAGTACGACGAGTAGGCACTCGTCGTGAAGGCGGCCGCCCGGGTGACGCCGTCGGCCTTCATCTGCGCGACGGCGTCGGCCAGGTAGGGGGCCCAGTTGCGGTTGCCCCAGTAGACCGGCAGCTCGATGTCGTGCTCGGCCAGGTCGGCTCGCAGCGCGGCGAGGAAGGCACGGTTCTGGTCGTTGATCGGCGAGCGACCGCCGAACAGGAAGTAGTGCTGCCCGACCTCCTCGAGCCGCTCGCGCGGGATGCCCCGGCCCCGGGTGACGTTCTCGAGGAACGGCACCACGTCGTCCGGCCCCTCCGGACCGCCGAAGGAGACCAGCAGGAGCGCGTCGTACGGGCTGACGTCCATGCCGACACCCTATTTCGCGCATGTCCTCCGTGCGCGCGCGGGCCAGGGCCCGGCCTCACGGGGCTAGCCTCGCGCCCATGCAGTGGCGCAACTGGTCGGGTCTGGAGTCGGCCGTCCCCACCAGCACCTTGACACCGCGGTCCGCCGACGAGGTGGTCGAGGCGGTCGTCGACGCCCGGGACACCGGCGGCAGGGTCAAGATGGTCGGCACCGGGCACAGCTTCACCGCGATCGCCGCCCCCGTCGGCGTCATGCTCTCGCCGGAGGGTCTGACCGGGATCATCTCCGTCGACCGGGCGGCCGACGGGTCGGGAACGGTGACAGCGTACGCCGGCACGCGGCTCAAGGATCTCAACGCCGCGCTGGAGGCTCTGAGCCTCTCCTTGCACAACATGGGCGACATCGCCGAGCAGACCCTGGCCGGTGCGATCTCGACGGGCACCCATGGCACCGGAGGCCGCGTCGCGGGCATCGCCGCGCAGGTCGTGGGACTCACGCTCGTCGACGGCAACGGCGCCCTGGTGGTCGCGACGGCCGAGGAGAACCCCGAGGTCCTCGACCTGGCGCGGGTCGGGCTGGGTGCGCTCGGCATCCTGGCGACCATCACGCTCCGCGTCGAGCCGCTCTTCGGGCTCGAGGCGGTCGAGCAGCCGATGTCGTGGGCCGAGTTCCACCGCTCCTTCGACGACCTGACCCGCTCTGCCGACCACGTCGACGCCTACTGGTTCCCCCACACCGACCGGCTGCTCACCAAGCGCAACACTCGGGTCCCCATCGGCTCGGTTCGACCACTGCCACGCTGGCGCGCCTGGCTCGACGACGACTTCCTGCAGAACAGCGTCTTCGGCGTGCTGACGGCCGGAGCGAACCATGCGACCGGCGTGATCCCGCTGATGAACCGCATGAACGCGCGCCTGCTAGCGCCGCGGACCTACTCCGACGCAGCGCACCGCGTTTTCACCGCGGAGCGCCGTGTCGTCTTCCGCGAGATGGAGTACGCCGTCCCGCGCGCCGACGGCCTCGCCGTGCTCGCCGAGTGCCGGCGCCTGCTCGACGCCTCCGACCTGCGCATCTCCTTCCCGGTCGAGCTGCGGGTCGCGGCTGCCGACGACGTGCCGCTGTCCACGGCGTACGCGCGCGACTCGCTCTACCTGGCCTTCCACACCCACCGGGCGATGCCGCACGAGGAGTACTTCGCGCTGCTGGAGCCGGTTCTGCGCGCCGCGGGCGGCCGCCCGCACTGGGGGAAGGTCCACACCCGGACGCGGGCCGACCTGGAGCCGGCGTACCCGAGGTTCGGCGACTTCCTGCGCCTGCGCGACCGACTCGACCCGCAGCGGGTCTTCGCGAACCCCTATCTGGATCGCGTGCTCGGGGCCTGACCGGACGAGCCGAGCAGCTCCGCGGCGAGCTCGTCGGCGCGCCGGACGAGCAGGAACCCCTCGCAGGCGATGGCGCGTGCCGAAGACGGGTGGGGTGCCGAACCATTCCGCCGCGCGACCTCGTCGGAGGACCATGAGAGGAGTCGGGAGGAGGTGAGCGTGGCGGCTGGCAGGCGGGAGCCCTTCGCTGAGTTCGTGGCGTTGCGCTCGGCCGCGCTCCAGCGGGCGGCGTACCTCATCGTCGGTGACGTGGGCCTCGCCGAGGACCTGGTCCAGGAGGCGCTGACCCGCACCTACCTCGCCTGGCCGCGCCTGCGCGACCCACATCGGGCGGAGGCCTACGCGCGCAAGGCCGTCACGACGACGGCCATCGACTGGTCCCGACATCGCCGATGGCGCGCCGAGCGGGCCATGCCGCCTCCCGATGTGCCCAGCCCCGACCACGCCGCGGACGTCGACGAGCGCACGTGGCTGTGGCTGTGTCTGTTGCGGCTTCCTGTGCGGCAGCGGGCGGCGATCGTGCTGCGCTACTACGAGGACCTCACCGAGCGCGAGACAGCCGAGGCGATGGGCTGCGCCATCGGCACGGTGAAGAGCCAGGTGGCGGCGGGCCTCGCGCAGCTGCGTCCGCTCGTGCGGGAGGACCTTTTGCCCCAGGAGGCGAGCCCATGACTGGAGAGCTGCGTGACATCCTCGAGGAGCGGGCCGACACCGTGACCTTCCAGCCGCCGGACGCCCGGGCCATCGCGGCCGCCGGGGACCTGCGCGCACGACGGCGCCGTCGCCGTGCGCTCACCGCTGTCGCCGTCGCAGCCGTCGTGGTGGCGGCCGGCACGGCCGTGGCGAGCCAGGTGCGCCGCCCCGATCCCGCCGCGACCGGCGGCGTGCTCGTCGACCCGGTCACCTGGTCGCGGGGGTCGGTCATCCACGCCGGACCGGACCGCGTCGACGTCGGCTTCACGATCCGCGGCTTCGTGCGGACCTCGTCGGGGTTCGTGCTCATGGATCCTCGGCAGTCGGTGTGGTCGCTGACCGACGCCGGCCGCGACCGGGTCGGCGTGGTCGGCGACCAGCAGCGCCTGGTGGCCGACCGCTACGGCACAGTCGCGGCGTGGATCGACCCCGCGTTCGACCTGGTCGTCCTCGACCAGCTCACCGGTCGGACGCACACCTACCCGGACCCACGCGGCGCCGCGGCCGGCGGTGCGGTCCTCGCCATGGACGGACCGACCGTCTACTGGCGCAACAGCCATGGTCTGGTCACGGTCGACGCCACCACGGGGGCGATCGCGCCGATCGGCAGCGGGTCGGTCCAGCTCTTCGATGCCAAGCGCTCGGTGCTCGCCTTCACCGACGCCACCCGCGACCTGAAGGTCGGGCGGACACTCGCGGACGCCCGGCCGGTCGTGGCCTGGTCGCTCGACCCCCACGGCGGCGACGAGCCGGTGGAGCTCTCACCGACGGCGCGCTGGCTGGCCGTCGCGCACATCCGCGTGACCGGTTCGGGCGACCATCCCGACATCGACGCCCATCTCAATGTGTACGACGTGCGCGCGCACACCTCCATCACGCTCCGCCTCCCCGGCGGGCCCTGGGTGGCGGTGCCGAGCGTGTGGCTCGGCGACGCGACCATCCAGGTCCTCGGTCTGTTCGGAGACCCGCCGTTCACCGGCGACACCGTCGACCCGACGATGTTCACGTGCCGCGTGCCGTCCGGGTCGTGCAAGCGGTCGGCCGTGGTCGGCCGGGTCGGCGTCGGCTACTCCGTGGCCGCCCTGCCCGACGGCCGGTGGGCAGCGGACGACTAGCCTCCGACTAGCCTCAGACCGAGGCGGGCCCTTGCGGCATCGGACCGTGCCAGTGGCGCCACATGGCGAGCAGCCGCCAGACGAAGCAGACGGTCGCACCCGCCGCCGCCGCCGCGAGGTTGCCGAGCCCGACCTCCTCGCCGAAGGCCGCCACCGCGGCCCCTGCCGCCGTCGGGATCGCGTAGAGCTCGCTGCGCTGCATGACGGCCGGCACACGGCCGGTCAGCACGTCACGCACCATCCCGCCCCCGATGCCGGTCACCAGCCCCATCAGAGTCGCGGGCACCGGTCCGAGGCCGTAGTCCATGGCCTTGAGCGCGCCGGCCACCCCGAAGAGGGCCAGGCCCGCGGCGTCGAAGACGTTGATCGCCTTCTCGAGCCTGCGGACCGCGGGATGGAACCAGAACGTCAGCACCCCGGCCGCGACCGGGACCGTCAGGTAGCGCCAGTCCTGCAGCGCGGCCGGCGGGACGGCGCCGATCAGGACGTCGCGGAGGAAGCCTCCGCCCAGTCCGGTGGTGAGCGCCAGGACCAGCACGCCGACCACGTCCAGCCCCTTGCGCACCCCCACCAGTGCACCGGTGACGGCGAAGACCGCGATGCCCAGGAGGTCGGTGACGACGAGGGTCACGGAGTGCTCGGGCGCCACGGTCAGGACGGTAGGCGAGGACCACGTCGAGGAGTTGCGGGGCGCGCCGCGTGGCGAGGCTCGATCGGCATACCCGCTGTCGTAAGGTGGCGGCACCCGACGAGCAAGAGACGACGAGGATGTCCGCCGAAGAGCTGCCGCACCTGACGACCCCGGTCCCCAGCATGGGCCCGGAGCAGCGCGACCCGTCGGGTCGTCCTCGGCAGCTCACCCCCGTCACGGTGACCCGGGACGGGTCGCGGCTGATCCTCATCGACGCCGATGGGAACGAGTTCGCCATCGCCGTCGACGACAGTCTCCGCACGGCCCTTCCGGCACCCTCGGCAGCGACCGAGGTGTCTCGGCGATCGGAGAAGACGTCCATGAGCACACCCACCTTGCGACCCCGTGACATCCAGGTCCGCATCCGGTCGGGCGAGAGCCCCGAGTCGGTCGCCGACGCGGCCGGCACGACCGTCGAGAAGATCATGCCCTTCGCAGCGCCGGTGATCGCCGAGCGCGAGCACATCGCCGAGCGAGCCCTCAAGGCGTCGGTCCGTCGACGGCCGGCCGAGACGGCGGCCGGCTCATCCGCAGCCGCCCGCACCCTGGGCGACGCGGTCGCCGGCCACCTCCGTGGCTTCGACGCCGACGCCGAGTCCGTCGAGTGGGACTCCTGGCGGCGTCACGACGGTCGCTGGTCGCTCGTGGGCACCTACACGACGTCGGTCCGCTCAGGGACGGCCGAGCTGACGTTCGACCCGCCCGGCAACTTCGTCTCACTGGACAACGAGGACGCCCGGTGGCTGGTCGGTGACGCCGTCACGCCTCCCACTCCGGAGCCCGTGCGCGACGACCTGGCCGAGGCACGTGGACGCCGACTGGCGCCCGCACCGGTCGCGCCCGTCGTCGAGGAGGTCCTCGACGAGGTGCTTCCGATCGACGAGGTGCTTCCGATCGACGAGCCGCTCGAGGCCTTCCTTCCGGAGTCCTCGGCGGTGACCGCTGAGCCCGCGCCGCAGGAGGCGCCGGTGACGCCGGTGACGCCGGAGGCGCCGGCGCGGACCCAGGAGCCGGTCACGGCCCAGGAGCACGCCAAGGCCGAGGAGAAGCCGGAGCCAGCCCGCGCAGCGGAGCCGCCCGCCCGACGTACGCCGGCGAAGAAGCGCGGCCGCGCCTCCGTCCCGTCGTGGGACGAGATCATGTTCGGTGGCGGCTCGGGCGACTGACGCCGCGTCGGACGCCCCCACCTCGCCGCCCGGCTCCTCCTCAGACAGGCCCGTCCCCCAGAATGACCCCTCGTGGCTGAACTGCGCTTCTACACCGGTCCGATGGACTCCGGCAAGAGCACCCTGGCCCTGCAGACGAACCACAACCACGCGGCCCGGGGGCGTGCCGGCCGTATCTTCACCGCTCACGACCGGGCAGGGTCGGCGACCGTCTCCAGCCGCTTGGGGCTCACGCACGGAGCCGTCGAAGTCGGTCCGGACTTCGACTTCTGGCGCTACACCGTCGACGCGCTGACCCACGGAGCGCGGATCGACTACTTCATCTGCGACGAGGCGCAGTTCTACTCCGCCGCCCAGATCGAGGCGCTCGCCAAGATCGTCGACGAGCTCCAGATCGACGTCTTCTGCTTCGGGATCCTCACGGACTTCCGCACGCGCCTCTTCGAAGGCTCCGCACGACTGGTCGAGCTGGCCGACTCGACGCAGGTCCTCCAGGTGGAGGCGCTGTG
The DNA here is from genome assembly GCF_054653495.1 of Nocardioides sp. AN3. Lineage (NCBI taxonomy): Bacteria > Bacillati > Actinomycetota > Actinomycetes > Propionibacteriales > Nocardioidaceae > Nocardioides > Nocardioides sp. AN3. The sequence goes on along the minus strand of NZ_BAAIGC010000004.1, from coordinate 142,875 downwards.
CTGGTGCGGCAAGCGCGCCACCCACAACGCGCGCGTCGAGGACGGGATCATGGTGACCGAAGGCGAGGTCATCGTCGTCGGCGACACCGAGGACGCGACTCCTGCCTCCCAGCTGCCGGGCGTGGTCACCTACGAGGTCCTCTGCCGGCAGCACCACCGTCGGCAGCTGACCGCGGCGCGCGCCAAGGCGGTCTCCCTGTCGGCGGAGCCGCTTCCGTTCGACTGATCGCCGAACCCCGGGTTGTCGTACGCCGAACCCCGGGTTGTCGTACGCCGAACCCCGGGTTGTCGTACGCCGAACCCCCGCGATCAGTCGACCAGCAGCGGGATGAGCATCTCGTCGGGCGTCAGTGACCCATGCAGGCCGACGAGCGTGGCCTCGTAGGGGAACGCCGCCGAGGAGATCACCGCGAAGTCGCCCTGCGAGGCGACGATCACGTCGCCCAGACGCGGCAGCACCGACGGTGAGACCGGTCCGAACCAGCCGCAGGCGATCGCCTCGTCGCGGGTCATCACGACGGCACGCTCCTGAAGGACCTCGCGCCAGGTCGCCGCCACGTCGGCGACGGCACCGCGGTGGCAGTACAGGTGTCGGAACCGCGCCTCCCCGCCGAGCAGCGCCAGACCCGAGCGAAGCGCCGCCGACTCGGCGTGCTCGTCGACGTCGAGTCGGGACTCGTGCGGGGAGTCCACCATCCCGTGGTCGGCGAGCACCAGCAGCCGGACCGAGGGCGGCAGTGCCTCGCGGAGCTGCTCGGCCTCGGAGTCGATCATCGAGAGCTGCTGCAGCCACTGCCGCGAGGCGACGCCGTAGCGATGCCCCGTCCAGTCGAGGTCGCCGTCGTAGAGATAGGTGAGCGAGGGGGACTCGGCCGACGCCACCACGGCGGCAGCGATCCGCTCGCCGGCCCGGTCGGCGCCGACGTACTCGGCCCCGCGCTGTGCTGCCTCGGTGAGCCCCGTCCCCTTGAACTCGCGCTTGTTGACGACCGTGACGGTGCAGCCGAGACCGCGCAGCGTCTGGAACGCCGTGGGGTGGGGCTGCCACTCGTGCGGGTCGACGTCCTTGCTCCACAGCAGCGCGTTGAGGAGCTTGTCGGTGCCGGGGATCCGGGTCGTGAAGCCGACGATGCCGTGACCACCCGGCGTGAGCGCCGTGCCGAGAGAGGTCAGGCTGGTCGCCGTCGTCGACGGCACGCCCGCGGTGCCGGGCTCGCCGACGCGCAGGAGCGAGGACAAGTACGGGGCGGCGTGCGCATACCGTTGCAGCAGCCGGGCGCCGAGGCCGTCGACGAGGAAGACGACGTACGCCGTCGCCTCCGGAAGCACCAGGCCCGCGGTCGGCGCTGCGCCGAGGGCGGCGGCCACGCCGGGGACGACGTCGCCGAGCGAGCGGACGCCGTACGCCGGTGCGACGAACTCTGCAGGACCCGACGATGCAGGCGCGCTCACGCGTGGTGCGTCCGGGCAGACAGCGCCTCGGCGAAGGTCAGCAGGCTCTCCACCGCGTCCGTGCCGTCCGCGGCTGCCGACACCCTCAAGGAGAAGTCGTCGGAGGAGAGCACGCCCGTGTAGCCGTGGTCGGCGTCGCACTGGGGGTCGGAGCACCCGGCCGGCTCGAGGTCGACCCGCGAGACGCCGCCCCAGCCGATCGTCATGACGACCTCGGCCGGCGCCGCCGGGCCGCTGCTGGGGTTGGCGACCATCCGCGTGACGACGACCGACTTCACGGCGGCGAGGCGCACAGCCTCGGTCGAGGTCGAGGTGTAGGGCTCGGGAAGGAGGTCGTCGCCGGGGTGCTCGTCGGTGTGCGCGAGGATCAGCCGACTCGGAGTCAGCACGACGACCGACAGGTGCCGACGCACCTCGTCGTGGTCGAAGGTCGGCTCGTGGTGCACGAAGAACGACGTCACCTGCTCCCCCGCGACCGCCGCGAGGACGCCGTCGGCCACGACCTCGGGGTAGTAGCCGGTGCGGTCGATCGCCTGCCGCAGCTCCCGGGCGCGGTCGTCGGTGCGGGTGGTGCTCATGCCGGTCAGTCTCTCATGCGGACGAAGCGTCGCCGTCAGCTCGGGAGGGTGTCCCCCGGCAGCGCGGCCATCCTGCGCACGAACCAGTCCGAACGCGGGTCGGCGACAGGCTCCACCCGCCCGCTCGCCGTCAGCACGTGCGCGCCCTGGGGTCCCGCGAGCACGAGGTCCAGCGTCAGAGCGCTGATCTGAGGGAGGTCGTTCTGCAGCTGCGCCACCCGGCGGATCAGGCGCTCGATCTCCTCGACGTCGACGACCTCGCCGCCTCGGTAGCCGAACAGCATCGGCGCCGCCTTCACCTCCCGGACCATGGCCGCCGCGTCACGCTGACTCAGCGGCGGGATCCGATAGCTGCGATCACCGAGCAGCTCGCTCATCGGACCGCCGATGCCGAAGGAGACGACGGGGCCGAAGAGCGGGTCCTCGATGCTCCGGATCACCAGCGGCACGCCGGGGCCTGCCACCTTCTGGACGACGAACCCGGCCGCGTCCACATCCCCGACGAAGCCGGTCAGCGAGCGCCAGGCCTCCTCCATCTCGTGGTCGTCGTTGATGTTGCGCCACACGTGCGCCATGTCCGGCCGCTCGCGGACGTGGTCGGCGGTGGCCTTCAGGACGACGTCCCAGCCGAGGCTCCGCCCGGCCTCCTGGGCGCCCTCGAGGGTCGTCACGGGCAAGGTCGGCCACAGGACGATGCCGTAGCCGGCGAGCAGGTCGACGAGCTCGTCGCGCTCGAGGTCGCCGCCGGCGGGGCGCTGGGAGAGCACCGTGCTGACCAGGCGCCTCGCCCGGTCACGATCGATGTCGTCCGCGTCGGCGGCCGGACCGTCGGGCGTGCGCAGCCACACCGCATACTCCACCACGCGGGCGAGCGCGCGCACCGCGCTCTCGACCGAGGAGTACGACGGCACGGAGCCGCGACCGGCCGTCGAGCCCGCCACGTCGGGGACGCGCAGCAGCTCCGGCACGCCCTCGGCTCCGAGGAAGGAGGAGACCAGCGGCTTGTCGGACTGCTCGCCGACGGCGGCCAGCACGTTGGCGATGTCCTCGCCCGACACGGTGAGCGGCGGGATGTAGACCGCCACGACCGCGTCGACCTCGGGGTCGTCGATCGCGCTGTCCAGGGCGTCCTCGAAGTCCTCGGCGGTGGGCTCCGCCGACAGCGGGATCTGACGGTTCACGACGAGACCGGAGGCGGCCGCGGCGTCGGCGGCGAGGAGGCCGAGCGCGTCGGAGTTGCCGACGATCGCGACCCGGCGCCCGCGGGGCAGCGGTTGGTGGGCGAGCAGCTGCGCGACGTCGAACATGTCCTCGAGCGTGTCGACCTGGATGACTCCGGCCTGCCGGAACATCGCGTCGACGGCCTGCGGCGGTGCGGCGATCTTGCGGACCGCGTGACCCATCGGAACACCCTGGGTCGTGCGGCCCGAGCGGACGGCGACGATCGGCTTGCGCAGCGAGACGCGCCTGGCGATGCGGGAGAACTTGCGCGGGTTGCCGAGGGACTCCAGATACATCATCACGACCTCGGTCGACTCGTCCTCCTCCCAGTACTGCAGGAGGTCGTTGCCGGACACGTCGGCACGGTTGCCCGCCGAGACGAAGGTGGACAGGCCGAGCCCGCGGTTCTGCACCTTCTCCAGGATCGCGCTGCCGAGTGCGCCGGACTGGCAGAAGAAGCCGGCGCGCCCGCGGGGCGGCATGACCTGTGACAGGGAGGCGTTGATCCGCACCCCCGGGTCGGTGTTGATGATCCCGAGCGCGTTCGGCCCGATCAGCCGCAGGCCGTAGGACCGGGAGAGACCGACCAGGCGCCGCTGGCGCTGCCGGCCCTCGTCACCGGTCTCGGCGAAGCCGCTCGAGATGACGACCAGTCCGTGCACCCCCTTGGCGGCGCAGTCGAGCACCACGTCCTGGACGGCGTCGGCGGGCACCGCCACGATCGCGACGTCGACCTCGTCCTCGATGTCCTGCACCGACTTGTAGGCCGGCATGCCGGAGACCGCCGAGGTGTTCGGGTTGACGACGTAGACCCGCCCGCTGAAGTCGGCGTTGACCATGTTGCGCACCAGGACCTGACCGACGGTCTCCTGACGCCGGGACGCACCGATGATGGCGACCGACCGCGGGTTCAGGAACCGGCTGATCGAGGCGGACTCCGCCTCGTGCTCGCGGTTGAGCATGACGCCGATGGCCGTCGGGGTCGGCTCGATGGGGAACTCGAGGTGGATGACACCGTCCTCGTAGCCGCTACCCACGTGGTAGCCGGCGTCGCGGAAGACCTGGATCATCCGGGCGTTGTCGGGGAGCACCTCGGCCACGAACTTCTCGATGCCGCGCTCGCGACCCGCCTGCGCGAGATGCTCGAGGAGGATCTGGCCGATCCCGCGACCCTGGTGGTCGTCGCTGACGAGGAACGCCACCTCGGCCTCACCGGGCGAGACGACGTCGTAGCGACCGATGGCGATCATGCGGTCGCGCAGCATGAGCACGAAGGCGACCCGGGAGACGTAGTCGACATGGGTGAAGCGGGTGACGTCGCGCTGGGAGAGGTGCGGCATCGGCGAGAAGAACCGGTAGTACTTCGACGTGTCCGAGACCGAGTTGTCGTAGAAGTCGACCAGGAGGCCCTCGTCGGCCGGGGTGACCGGTCTGATGTGCGCCGTCCGGCCGTCGCGCAGCAGCACGTCGGCCTCCCAGTGGGCGGGGTAGACGGGAGCATCGGCCTGGGTCACGGCAGAAATCTATCGGGCCGCTCCGACAGGCGAGGCTCAGCGTGCGACCCGGTAGCGCAGGTGCAGGACCCGGTTGCCGCGGACGACCACGTCGGGGTCCTCGAGCAGGACCTGGCCGTCGACGTCGCCGAAGTACCTCCGGCCACTGCCGAAGACGACGGGGACGACGTCCATGGCGACCTCGTCGACCAGGCCGGCGGCGAGCGCCTGACCACCCAGGTTGCCGGCCGTGACGGCCACGACCCGGTCACCCGCGCGTCGCCTCGCCTCGGCCACCGCGTCGGCGACGCCGGCGAAGAACGGCACGTCCGCCTCCGGATGCCATCCGTCGGGCTTCGGTCGGTGCGAGACGACGACGAGGTGCTCGCCCGCCGGCGGCCTCGCCTCCCATCCGTTGGTCTGGTCGAAGAGGCGCCGACCCATGACCGTCGCGCCGATGGAGTCCCACAGCGGCCTCGTGTAGTCGTACGACGCCCTCGAGAGGCTCATGCCCATGTGCTCGAGCGCCTGGTCGCCGTTGAAGTACCAGTCGAAGAGCGGACCGACGTCGTCGTTGTCGTCGGCGATGAAGCCGTCGACCGAGACCACCGCGTGCATGACGACCTTCGACATCACTGCCTCCTTGCTCAACCGCTCGGTTCAATACGACGATGTCACCGGTTTCGCCCTTTGTCAACCGTCAGGTTGAGCAAGGTGTCGCGGCGTGGCGGGAGGTGCGCTGTCGGTGCCGCCAGGGAGAATGCCCTCCATGGCACGCCGCAACACCCCCGAGCTCCCGGCTGACGACTTCGAGGAGCACATCCTCGACACCGACATCAAGCAGGAGATGGAGGCGTCCTTCCTGGAGTACGCGTACTCCGTCATCTACTCCCGCGCGCTCCCCGACGCGCGCGACGGCCTGAAGCCCGTGCAGCGCCGCATCCTCTACACGATGAACGACATGCGGCTCCTCCCCGACCGCGGCCACGTCAAGAGCGCCCGCGTCGTCGGCGAGGTCATGGGTCGGCTGCACCCCCACGGCGACAGCGCCATCTACGACGCCCTCGTCCGCATGGCACAACCGTGGTCGTTGCGCCTTCCCTTCATCGACGGGCACGGCAACTTCGGGTCCTTGGACGATGGTCCGGCTGCGATGCGGTACTGCCTGGTGGGCGACACCCGCGTGCGGATGGCGGACGGCCGTTCGGTGCGGATCGACCACCTCGCCGACATTCCAGAGAACTCCGAGCTCGATGCTCACTACGAGGTCCTGGACAAGGACGGCAAGCCCGTCAGCGTGACCAAGGTCTTCAACTCCGGGAAGCACCCGATCAAGAAGCTGACCGTCACGAGCGGGCACTCCATCCGCGGCAGCCACAACCACCCGCTGCTCTGCCTGGTCGCCGTGGCCGGCGTACCGATGCTGCAGTGGCGCCGACTCGACGAGATCGAGCCCGGCACTGTGGTCTGCCTGGCGCGCAACGCGTGGACGACCGCCGTGCCGATGGCGCACGAGATGCAGCTCGGCACGCTCCTAGGAGGGTGGGCCTCCGAGGGGTTCGCGAGTCCGGAGCGGGCGGGCTTCAACAACACCGACCTCGAGTACTTCCACTACGTTCTCGAGGCGTACGACGCCCTGGTGGGCGGACCTCGCTACGTCTACAACAGGGAGCTACGCCGGTCGGGCAAGCAGATCTACGAGCTCGATGTCCAGAATCTGGAGTCCTTCAGCCGGAGCCCCCTTGCGCACTTCACCGGGCAGAAGGCTGCCGACAAGACGATCCCTGAGGTCATCTGGGGCAGCGGGCCGGGTGCGAAACGGGCTTTCCTCATGGCTCTCTTCGAGGGCGATGGCGGAGTGCACCAGGTCGCTGGCAACTCGATCACGATCCAATACTCGACCTACAGCGAGAAGCTTGCTGCCGGCGTGCAGGAGCTGCTGCTCGAGTTCGGCATCCACAGCAACCTCAGCATCTACTCGCGAGGCGAGTACCGCATCGTGATCTCGGGTGTCCACAACATGCACGCGTTCGCCGAACGGGTGGGCTTCCTCACCGAGAAGCGACGCAAGCTGGCGGCTCTTCTGCAGGGCGCACCTCGATACCGGCACCGTCTGTCCCGCGACTACGCACCGTTCGTGACCGACTATGTGAAGTCGACGTTCGGCTCCGGCCGCGGCACGGGCGCGACGTGGTTCGAGAAGCACAACTTCGACCGCTTCGAACGCTGGCAAGCCGACCGAAGCCTGATTGCGACCAAGTTCAAGGACCCGGAGACCTTCGCGATCGTGGCGTCCATCATGGACTCCGGCTACCGCTTCGTGGAGGTCGCCTCGATCGAGGACCAGCCGGCGGAGACCGTCTACTCGATCAGAGTCGACAGCGAGGATCACTCCTTTCTCGCGGGTGGATTCGTCAACCACAACACCGAATGCCGCATGGCACCCGCCGCGGTGGCGATGACGGCGAACATCGACGAGGACACCGTCGACTTCCGCCCCAACTACGACTCCCGCGAGACCGAGCCCTCCGTGCTGCCGGCCGCGATCCCGAACCTCGTCGTCAACGGGACCACCGGCATCGCGGTGGGCATGGCGACCAACATGGCGCCGCACAACCTCGTCGAGGTCGTGGCGGCGCTGCGCGAGATGATCAGGAACCCGGACATGACCGTCGACGACCTCATGCGGTTCGTCCCCGGTCCCGACCTGCCCACCGGCGGCACGATCGTCGGCCTCGACGGGATCAAGGACGCCTACACGAGCGGGCGTGGCAGCTTCAAGATCCGTGCCACCGCGCGCGTCGAGCCGGTCGGCCGGCGCAAGGGCATCGTCGTGACCGAGCTCCCCTACGCCGTCGGCATCGAGAAGGTCGTCGAGAAGATCAAGACCCTCGTGCAGGCCAAGAAGCTCCAGGGCATCGCCGACGTCATCGACCTGACCGACAAGAACAACGGCACCCGCCTGGTCATCGAGGTGAAGAACGGGTTCGTCCCTGAGGTGCTGCTCGAGCAGCTCTACAAGCAGACGCCGATGGAGGACTCCTTCGGCATCAACAACGTCGCTCTGGTCGACGGCCAGCCGCGCACCCTCGGCCTCAAGCAGCTGCTCGAGGTCTTCCTGCACCACCGCTACGAGGTCGTCCGGCGGCGCAGCCAGTTCCGTCGCGACAAGGCTGCCGCCCGCCTGCACCTCGTCGAGGGTCTGCTCATCGCGATCCTCGACATCGACGAGGTCATCCAGCTGATCCGCTCCAGTGACAACGCCGGCGAGGCCAAGCAGCGCCTCATCAGTGTCTTCGACCTCTCCGAGCTGCAGGCGGAGTACATCCTCGACATGGCCCTGCGGCGGCTGACGAGGTTCTCGCGCATCGAGCTGGAGAAGGAGAAGGACGAGCTCGAGCGCACGATCGAGGAGCTCGACGCGATCCTCGCCGACGAGAGGCTGCTGCAGAAGGTCGTCTCCGACGAGCTCGCAGACGTCGCCAAGACCTATGGCACTCCGCGCCGCACCGTCCTGCTCGCGAGCGCGGGCACGGCGGCGATCGAGGCTCAGAAGATGTCGGTCGAGGTGGCGGACGAACCGTGCTTCGCGCTGCTCTCCTCGACCGGCCTGCTCGCGCGCACCTCCGACGCGGAGCCGATCGGCACCGGCGACGGGCGCGCCAACCACGACGTGGTGACCTCGGTGGTCCGCACCAGCGCCCGCGGAGAGATCGGCGTCGTCACGTCACGGGGGCGCCTGCTGCGGCTCGGCGTGCTGGACCTGCCCGCGCTGCCGCCCACCCACGTCGACCCGAACCTGCAAGGCGGGGTGCCCCTCTCGGCACTGCTGACCCTCGAGCCCGGGGAGCGGGCCCTCGCGTTGACGACCCTGGCGACCGATGGTCCCGGCCTCGCGCTCGGCACCAGGCTCGGCGTGGTCAAGCGGGTCAACCCCGAGGTGCTCAACCGCGACGAGTGGGACGTCATCAACCTCGCCGACGGCGACGAGGTCGTCGGAGCCGTCCAGCTGGTCACCGCCGCCGAGACGCTCTGCTTCATCAGCTCCGACGCTCAGCTGCTGCACTTCGGCGCCGACACGGTCCGACCGCAGGGACGCAACGCGGGTGGCATGGCGGGCATCCGCGTGGCCCACGGCTCTCGGGTGTCGTTCTTCGGAGCCATCCCCGCCGGCGTCGACGCCGTGGTGGTGACCGCCTCGGGCGCCTCGACGGCGCTGCCCGGCACCGAGTCGGGCTCGGTCAAGGTGACGCCCTTCGCGGAGTATCCCGCCAAGGGCCGGGCCACCGGCGGTGTCCGCTGCCACCGCTACCTCAAGGGTGAGGACACGCTCGTCTTCGCGTGGGCCGGGGCGGCACCGGCCCGGGCAGCGGCCGCGAGCGGGGCTCCGATCGACCTGCCGGAGGCCAACGGACGCCGCGACGGCTCCGGTGTGCCGGCCCCGCAGCCCATCGACGCGTGCTCGGGGCCTGCAGGACTGCTCGTGGGCGCCGACCCTGTGGAAGGGTGAGCACCATGCGCCGTACGGTCCTGGTCGCGGCAGCGGCTGCTCTGCTCCTGCTCGCCGGATGCACGGGCAAGGACGGTGCGCACAAGGCCGCCGCCGAGACCCCGGAACAGGCCCTCGCGGCCGCGAAGAAGACGCTCGACGACACCAGCGGCGTCGACTTCACGCTCGAGTCGAAGGGCGTCGGCGCGTCCAGCAACGCTCTGCTCTCGGCCGACGGCGTGCTGACCCACCAACCGGCGTTCGACGGCAAGATCGTCGTGCAGCTCGCGGGCCTCAAGCCGGAGGTCCCGGTGGTCGCGGTCAACGGGAAGGTCTATGCCCAGCTGCCCTTGACGACCGGCTGGCAGGAGATCAACCCCGCGGACTACGGGGCGCCCGATCCGGCCGCGCTGATGTCGCCGAACGGTGGCCTCTCGTCCATGCTGACCGCGACCACGAACGTGAAGAAGGGCGACACGGTGCGTGGCGGCGTGGGCAACAAGGAGGTCCTCACCTCCTACGAGGGCACCCTGCCCGCGTCGGCGGCGAAGGTGATCCTGCCCCAGGTGACGGGGGACGTCGACGCGACATACACCCTCACCGACGACCACGAGCTGCGCCAGGCCGTGCTCACGGGCGACTTCTACGACACCGGGACAGATGAGACCTACACCGTGACGGTCGACCACTACGGCACCCAGAAGGACATCACGGCGCCGTGACGCGGGTCCGGGCCGAGACGCCCGCCGGGCGCGGCCTGCTGCCGCTCGCTGCGGTCGCGGTCGCCTTCGCAGCCGCAGACACCTACGTGGTCGTTGTCGCCCTGCCCGACATCATGCACGGCGTCGGCCTGTCGGTGGAGCAGCTGCAGAAGGGCGCTCCGATCGTCTCGGCCTTCCTGCTCGGGTACGTCGCGATGCTGCCGCTCATCGGCCGGATCGCCGACCTGCGCGGCCGGCCGCCGGTGCTCGTCGCCGGGCTCGTCGTCTTCGCCGTCGGCTCGCTCGTCACGGCACTCGCCTACGACCTGCCGATGATGGTGACGGGCCGGTTCCTCCAAGGGGTGGGCGGCGGGGCGCTCGTGCCGGCCACCCTGGCGCTGGTGGCCGATCTCTACCCGGTTCAGCGACGAGGCGTCCCCCTGGGCGTCGTCTCGGCCGTCCAGGAGCTCGGCTCGGTCCTCGGACCGCTCTTCGGCGCGGTCGTCCTCGCGATCACCGACTGGCGGGCGATCTTCGCCGTCAACCTGGTGGTCGGACTCGCACTCGCCACGGCGATCCACCGCACGGCGAACGGGCGCAGATGGTCGCGGCCAGGCCGTCGACCGGGCGCAGATGGTCGGGGGGCCGCAAACATCTGCGCCCGTTCGCCGTTCGACTGGGTCGGCATCGCCCTGCTCGCCCTGATGCTCGCGACGGGTGTCGTCTTGTGGGTCCGGCCGGCGAGCCTCGTCCGCGACCTCACCTGGGGTCAGCTCTGGATCCCCGTCGTCGGCACCTCGGACTGGATGACGCCCCTGGGGCTCACGACCATCGGCGCCGGTGTGCTGCTGGTGGTCAGGTGCCTGACGGCGCGGCGGCCGCTGGTCGACCTGCGGGGGTGGTACGCGAGCGCGCGAGAGGCCGACCTGACCGGCGCCGTGCTGCTGGCCATCGCCCTCGGGGGCATCGTGCTGGCGTTCGCGACAGCGGACCCGAAGGTGCAGGTCATGTCGGCTCAGGGCGGGTGGTACCTGCTGGCCGCCGGTGCGGCCGCCGCCGCGCTGGTGGTGCATCTGCGACATGCACGCGCCCCGCTCATCCCGCGCGGGGCGCTCTCGGCACGGGCGGCTTGGGGCTCGGTCGCCGTCTCCTTCTTCGTCGGCGCGGCCCTGGTGGCGGCGCTCATCGACGTCCCCCTCTTCGCGCGGTCCACCGTCTATCCCGACAGCCAGCTGCTCGCGGCTCTCGTGCTGGTGCGCTTCCTGGTCGCCCTGCCGGTCGGCGCCGTCGTCGGCGGGCTCCTCCTGCGTCGGCTGCCGGCCGGCGCCATCGCCGGACTGGGCATGGCGCTCGCGGCCGCCGGCTTCTGGTGGATGTCGACCTGGACGCCGCACAGCCTGGCCTCGTGGACCGCCACGGCCCCGCTGGTCATCGGTGGCCTCGGCTTCGGGCTGGCGCTGCCCCCGGTGAACGCGGCGGTGCTCGCCACCACCGCGGCCGAGGTCCACGGGCTCGCCGGTGCCCTGGTGGTCGTCTCGCGGATGGTCGGCATGCTGGTCGGCCTCGCCGGGCTGACGACGCTCGGGCTGCGCCGCTACTACGCACACCAGGCCGACCTCCCTGCCGTCAAGGACGTGTGCGGGGGCGCCAGCCGCTGCGACGCGTTCACCGATCTGATCAAGGCCGCGGGCATCGCGCAGGAGCACACGGTGTTCGCCGGCGCCGGCGTCGCCGCACTCGTCGCCGCGGCCCTGGCGCTCCTGCTGCTGCGCGCCGCCCCGACGCAGGGGGTGGGCGCCGCGTCGGCGCTGCAGACCCTCGGCTAGATTGCGGAGTCATGGGTGACTTCGACGACCTCCTGTCCGCCAACGCCGACTACGCCGCCGACTTCGGGCTCCAGGGCTTCGACGGAGTGGCTCATGCCGGGGTCGCGATCGTCACGTGCATGGACAGCCGCATCGACCCGCTGCGCATGCTCGGCCTGAAGCCGGGCGACGCGAAGATCTTCCGCAACCCGGGCGGCCGGGTGACGCCGCAGGCGCTCGAGGCGCTCGTGCTCGGCGTGCACCTGCTGAACGTCGACCGCGTGCTGGTCATCCCGCACACCCGCTGTGCCGTCGCCAGCAACTCCGAGGCCGAGCTTCGGCGTCGCGTCTCGGAGTCCGCCGGCGTCGACGCCTCCTGGCAGCCGTTCCACGTCATCGACGACCAGGTCCGGGCGCTGGCCGAGGATGTCGCCAAGGTCCGCTCCCACCCGTTGGTGCCGGACACCGTCAAGGTCGGCGGGTTCATCTACGACGTCGACAGCGGCCGGATCGAGCAGAAGGTCTGAGGCGAGGCGGATCTTCCCCCATTGCGGGTGATCCGCTCCCCCGGCACGTCCTCCTAGCGTCAGAGGCGTCAGCCGTCGTGTGACGACGGCGACGCACACGACGAAGACGGAGGTCGAGATGACGAGCACCGCTCAACGGCGTGGTGACAGCGCGGACAGGTCGCTGTGGGCGTCCGCGACGATCCTGTTCGGCGCGTCGGTGATGGGCATCGTCGGCGTCCTGGAGGTGCTGGAGGGCATCTCGGCGGTGTCCTCGGACAAGGTCTACGTCCGAGGCCTGAACTACACCTACGCGATCGACGTGACGGCTTGGGGCTGGATCCACATCGTCCTGGGCGCGGTGGCCGTGCTCATCTCCGTCGGCCTCTTCCTGGAGTGGCCGTGGGCGCGATGGGCGGGCATCGTCGTCGCGGTGCTCGGCGCGGTCGCGAACTTCGCCTTCGTCCCCTACTACCCCGTGTGGTCCCTGCTCGTCATCGCCTTCTACGGGCTGGTGATCTGGGCGCTGTGCTACCGCATCAAGGGGTGGGGCTGACCATCAGCTGACGACGCTCGAGGCGACGGCTCACCCGGGGAGGGACCGTGGCGGACATCTATCACTGGCGACGACACCACCCGACGCCGCGCGGCGACGGGCTCCCGAAGCACGCGACGTTGCGGGCCATGGTCGGGGGCGTGACGGCGATCGTCCTGCTCACGGCCCTGCTCGCCGGAATCATCGGTGCCGTGGTGTACGCAGTCGTCTTCGGCCTGCTCAAGCTCGTCGGGCACTGAGGCCGCGCGCAGCGTCGAGCGCAGGTCGCTCCTGACCTTCTCAGGGGAGACTCAGGGCTTTATCCCATAGCCACCGGGACGGCGGGCGGTCCAGAGTGGTCGGGTGACCGACCAGCCTGCTCCGGGCCCCGCCGTCGCGGCCCGCACCGTCGACCTGCACAAGACCTACGGCTCGGGCGACTCCGAGGTGCGGGCCCTGGACGGCGTCACCCTCGATCTGTACGCCGGCCAGTTCACGGCCGTCATGGGACCATCGGGCTCCGGCAAGTCGACGCTGATGCACTGCCTGGCCGCCCTTGACGCACCGACCTCCGGCGAGGCGATCGTCGACGGCGTGGTCCTGAGCACCCTGAAGGACACCCAGCTCACGACCCTGCGCCGCGAGCGGATCGGCTTCGTGTTCCAGGCGTTCAACCTCATCCCCACCCTGACCGCGCGGGAGAACATCCTGCTCCCCCTGTCCCTCGCCGGACGCAAGCCGGACCCGTCGTGGTTCGACCAGGTCATCGACGCTGTCGGGCTGCGCGACCGGCTCGGTCACCGGCCGAGCCAGCTCTCCGGCGGCCAACAGCAGCGCGTCGCGTGTGCCCGCGCGCTGGTCAGCCAGCCGCGGATCGTGTTCGCCGACGAGCCGACCGGCAACCTGGACAGCACCTCCTCGGGGGAGGTGCTGGGCTTCCTGCGGCGCACCGTCGACGAGTTCGGGCAGACGGTCGTCATGGTGACCCACGACGCCGTGGCGGCGTCGTACTGCGACAGGGTCGTCTTCCTCGCCGACGGCCGGGTCGTCGACGAGCTGACCGAGCCCGACCGCGACCAGGTGCTCGAGCACATGGCCGCGCTGCAGTCGGCCGCGATGAACCTGGTGGACTGACATGCTCAGGCTCACCCTGCGCAACCTCGTCGCCCGCAAGCTCCGGCTGCTCATGAGTGCCCTGGCCATCGTGCTCGGCGTCGCGTTCCTGGCGGGCGTCCTGATCTTCAGCCACGGGCTGAGCCACACCTTCGACAACATCATCGAGGGCTCGACGCCCGACGGCGTCGTCCGGCCCGTCGGCACGGACTCCTTCGGGCAGTCCTCGCCGTCGACGCTGACGGTCACGCCGGCCGATGTCGACCGGATCGCCGCCCTCACCCAGGTCGCGCGGGCGGACGGCACCATCGAGGGCGTCGGCCTGTTCGTCCTGGACCGGCACGGCAAGCTGATCGGCGGACAGGGGGCGCCGACCCTCTCGTTCAACCACGCCGGCTCCCCCAACATGCTCGGCGAGCAGATCCTCGAGCTGCGAGCGGGGCGCTGGCCCCAGAGCGCGGACGAGATCGTCCTCGACCACAGCGCTGCGGACCGCGGCGGCTACCACGTGGGCGACATGGTCACCGTGATCGCGCCGCACGGGGAGCCGCTGCAGCACCTGCACCTGGTCGGCATCGCCGACTTCAACGGCGGGGGCACGGCCGGCGCGGTCCTCGTCGTCTTCGACACCGCGGGCGCCCAGCAGATGTTCCTCGATGGCCGCGACGCCTTCACCTCCGTCAACCTGACCGCCGCCGACGGGGTCAGCCAGGCCCAGCTCGCCGCAGCCGTCGACAAGGTGGTGCCCAGCGGGTTCACCGCCGTCACGGGTGACAAGGTCGTCCACGAGTCGAAGGACGCGGTCGGCCAGTTCCTCGGCATCATCTCGACGTTCCTGCTCGTCTTCGCGATCATCGCCGTCATCGTCGGCGGCTTCATCATCGTCAACACCTTCTCGATCCTCGTCGCCCAACGCACGCGGGAGCTCGCCCTCGTTCGAGCACTCGGCGCCTCCCGCCGCCAGGTCACGGGCTCGGTGCTGCTCGAGGCCCTCGTGACGGGCGTCGTGGCGACCACCCTCGGCATCGCGCTGGGCTGGGGACTCGCCCGGGCCCTCGCCGCGCTGTTCCGCACCTTCGGCCTCGACATCGCCGGTGGGGCGCTGACGTTGACTCCTCGGACGATCGTGCTCAGCTACGTCATCGGGGTGCTCGTCACGCTCGTCGCGGCGTACCTCCCGGCGCGACGGGCCGCGAAGGTGCCGCCGGTGGCCGCCATGCGTGACGACCTCGTCCCGCGCGAGCGCCCCCTGCGCCGCCGTACCCTCATCGGCGCCGCTGTGCTCCTCCTCGGCGCCGCGATCGCGACGGCCGGGCTGTTCCACCCTCCGGGCAACGACGCGGCCTGGGTCGGCGCAGGCGCAGTGATCTGGATCCTCACCGTGGCCGCGATCAGCGCGGCGCTCGGTCGCCCGGTGCTCGCCCTGTGCCGCAGCGTCTTCCACCGGGTGTTCGGGACACCCGGGCAGCTGGCCGGCGAGAACGCGCTGCGCGACCCTCGCCGCACCGGCGCGACGGCGTCCGCGCTCATGATCGGCCTTGCGCTGGTGTCGCTCATCGGCGTGCTCGCCGCGTCGCTCAACAGCTCCCTCGACGACCTCGTCAACAAGCAGTTCAGCGCCGACTTCCTCGTGCAGAGCGCCGCGTACACACCCTTCCCCACCCAGGTGGGAGACGAGCTGGCGAAGGTGCCCGGCGTCGGCACGCTGGCCCGCCAGCAGTTGGCGGCCGCGCGGCTCGGCGGGCTGAAGGGTGACTCGACCATGATCATGGCCAACGACGAGCATCTCACCCGCATCTACGACCTCGGCCTGGACTCCGGCCGCACGTCGCTGCACGGCGACGAGGCGTTCGTGACCAAGGACATCGCGAAGAAGCACCAGTGGCGGGTCGGCAGCACCCTCACCCTCGCCTTCCCCGGCGGCGCGACGCTGCAGCCGCGCGTGGTCGGCATCATCGAGCCGAACGTCGTGACCGGCCAGATCAACATCGGCCTTGACCAGCTCGAGGCGGCAGGCGTCCAGCGGCAGGACTCCTCGATCAGCATCAAGCTGGCGCCCGGGGCCGACGCGACGACGGTCCACCGCGCGCTCGACAAGGTCGTGGCGCCCCTGCCGATCGTCAGCGTGCAGGACAAGCAGGAGTTCGGCGACTCCGTCCGCGGCCAGGTGAACCAGTTGCTCTACATGATCTACGGCCTGCTCGCCCTCGCCATCGTCATCGCCGTGATCGGCATCGTCAACACGCTCGGACTGAGCGTGCTGGAGCGCACACGCGAGCTGGGGCTCCTTCGCGCGATCGGGCTCACCCGTCGGCAGCTGCGCGGGATGGTCACGCTGGAGTCGGTCGCGATCGCTCTGCTCGGTGCGGTGCTCGGCCTGGTCATCGGCGTCGGCTTCGGCATCCTCCTGCGCCAAGTGCTGGCCGAGAACCTCACGAGCCTCGGCCTTCCCCTGGGCCAGTTGGTGGCGTTCCTCGCGATCTCGGTCGTCGTGGGGGTGCTCGCCGCGATCGTGCCGGCGATCCGCGCGGGCCGCCTCGACGTGCTGCGCGCGATCGCCAGCGAGTGACTCAGCGACTGAGGCAGCGGTGACGCATCGGCCGCGGTTCGTCACCGACCGTCAGCCTGTTGCACCTTCACGGTCCGCGTCCGGCTGTCCAGGTCGCTGTTCACGACGAAGGCCACGGTGCCGGCGTCGCGGACCTGGTCCCTGGCCACGGCCCGTCGCCGGGACAGCGGGACCGTGGCCGACACGGCCCGCAGCGCCGTTGACTGGTGAGCGACCCAGTCGCGCAGCTGTCGGATGGCGCGCTTGCTCAGGCGGGTGCGATGCGGGGAGACCACGACGAGCTGGACCGCGAGCGCGGCGGTGGCGCACTTCTCGCACGAGGCGTTCGTCGCGAGGGCTCGGTTCTGCGCCCGGATCTGCCGACCGCCGAGGAGCACCACCACCTGGACCGAGACCGCGGTGCCACCGCAGGTGACGCACTGGCTCCACGCCACGGCGGCGTTGTCCACGGTCACCCTCGTGGCATGTCCGACGTAGAGGATCTGCAACGTCGTCGCTTCCCCCCGGCAGCCGTCGCAGGTCGCCGAGGCCAGGGCCGTGGCGTGAGCGCGCACCGTCCGCCTGGTCGTCGAGGAGATCTGGGTCGCGTGATCGGCGTCATGCGGCAAAGCGGCGCTGGGCTGGGCTGACGCGGTCAGGTCCAGACGAGGCGAGGACTGATCCGGCCTCGGTCCTGACGCGCCGGCCGGGCCGAGCAGCAGGAGGAGCGCACCGGCGACGGCCACCGACGCCTTGAGGGTGCCGTTCATCGACGCAGCTCCTGCTCCCGGAAGATGTCGGCCACCGCGGCCGCCACCTGGACGATGCCGTCTCGGGTCTGCCGTCTGAGGCTGGCCATGCTGGTCTGCGCACCGGTCGCCAGCGCGGGGTCCCACGGCACCGTGAGCACCTGCTGACAACGTCGTTCGAAGTGGGCGCGCATCTTCTCGGGCGTGCGGTCGTGGGGGCGACGCACGCCGTTGATGACGACGACCGCGCGCTCGACCAGGGATTCGAAGCCGTGCTCGTCGAGCCAGTCGAGGGTCAGGGCGGCCGCCCGCCCACCGTCGAGGCCTGGTCCGAGGACCAGCACGAGCTGATCGGCCTCCTCCAACAGGCCCTGGTTCGCGCTGTCGAGGATGCCGGTGCCGGTGTCGAGGAGGATGAGGTTGTAGAAACGGTCCAGGAGCGTGATGAGGGAGTGGTACTCATCTCGGCCGAGGGCCTGACCGATCCGGGGGTCGTCGTCGGAGGCCAGGACCTCGAGGCGCGACTCGAGGGCCTGGGAGGTGAAGTCCCGCAGGACCGCATAGCTGGTGACCCGGTCGACGTCTCGCAGCAGGTCGGTGATCTTGCTGGCGTGTGGCGGCGCGAGCCGGTGGGCCAGGTTGCCGGCGTCCGGGTTCGCATCGACGGCGACGACCCGGTCGCCACGGAGCATGGCGAAGACGCTGCCGAGTGCGAGCGTCATCGTGGTCTTGCCGACACCGCCCTTGCGGCTCATCACCACGACACGGCGAGACCCGGCGATGGGCGTCCGGAGACGGCTCTCGAGCTCGGCTCGCCGGCGCTCGGCCGGGCCGAGACCCGGGTTCACCGTGTGTCCGCTCGCTTCGTAGACGGCCTTGCGCCACCCGGCCCCCGGCGCCGGCGCGCGAGGGGCGAGCATCTCGTCGTCGGTGAAGTCTGCCGCGGACGGTGCGCGGCGTGTCGGCACAGCGGCCACCGCCGCCGCCACGTCCGGAGGGATCTGGTCGTCGTCGGGCATGATCGCCGCCTCCACTGCCGACTTGCGCGCGTTGACGCGGCGTACAGCGGCCCTCGCCAGACGCCCGAGCGAGGTGGCCATCCGCCAGGCCACGATCGCCACCCCCAGGAGCGGGAGGAGGATGAAGAAGACCGAGATCGTCGCGAGCGCCATCGTGGCGACGTCGCGCTCCGACCAGGCGACCGCGAACGCGTCCTGTTGCGCGGCGATCCCGATGCGCGCCGAGGAGATCAGGTCGGGCAAGGTCGCGATGAGCCAGCCGAAGAGGAGCGCCAGGAGCGGGACCACGACCACGACCCACGCCGTGATCACGCGACGTGCGGCCGGCTTGAGCTCGAGCACCCGTGGGTCCGGCGGCTCTCCCGGCCGCAGGCTGCGCAGCACCGGCCCGACGCGCGAGAACAGGTCCGGCACGCCGGCGAGGTCCGCGAGCACGTAATAGCCGTCGAACCGGACGATCGGGATGAGCTGCTGGACCATCTGGACCTGCACGAGCAGCCCTGCGAGGAGCAGGAGGCTCGAGCCGGTCCCGAGGTAGGTCAGACCCATCGCGACGACGCACCAGGCGTGGAAGTAGAGCCCGCCGAGGTCCGTGCGCACGCGACCGGCGCGATCGAGCCGATAGGAGTCGGTCACGTCGGTGTAGAAGGCCGGAAAGACAAGATAGAGCCCGACGCCGATCGCGCCCGGGCGCGCGCCGCCGTACCGACAGGCGGTCGCATGCCCGAGCTCGTGGACCAGGCCGGACGCGACAACGACGGCATAGACCACGATGGCGAAGGTCGGGTGCAGGAAGAGGTCGAGGACGGCGGCGGAGAAGTCGGCCCGGCGGGCGATCACCACGTCGAGCACGACCAGGGCGAGCAGCCCGATCGCCACGACCGGAGGCCAGTACGCCGGTCGCAGCCACCCTGCCACGCGGCGGGTCCAGGTCGGCGGCAGGAGCGTGCCCTTGACGCTCAGCGCCAGGAGCGGGTTCGCCCGCGGTGCCCGCACGTCCGCCGGCTCAGCGTCGACCGGCTCGACGAGCCCCAGCGGCTGGAGCCGCGTCTCTGCGAGGTAGTTCAGTCCGGCAGCCGTCAGCACCCGCCCGTCGGCGGCGCTGACGAGCTCGGCGACCTCGGTCGAGGAGCGGAACGGCTCGATGTAGATCAGCGCGAGGTAGAGCAGCTCGCTCAGCTGGACCATCTGGTCGTCCCACCGGCGGACCAGATAGGAGGGCGCGCGCAGCCCGGAGCTCTGGAGGGGACCGAGCACCTCGGTGTGCGGCGTCCGGCGCCAACGCGGCGGCGCCTGTGGCATCTGCCGGATCGTCTCGATGCCGGCGAGATCGTGATGGGTGGCCTGGTTCATCGTGGCCTCGCTCTGGTTGCTCTGGTGTGCTCTGGTGTGCTCTGGATGCTGGGTGTGACGGCGGGCGCGCCAGAGCCGCACGTCCGCCGCCACGCTGGGGACCTGCCGCTAGTGCAGGTGGGCCGCGATGTACTGCATCGCGAAGGCGTTGGCCTGCGAGTTGATGGTCGCCGCGTTGACTGCGATCGCGACGTTGACCCCCACGACGTTCGTGACGTTGACGCACCCGACGTAGCAGAGGGTGTCGCGGTCGGGCAGGACCTCACCGTGCTCCCGGGCGAGATCGTCGAGCTCGAGGACCGAGCGTGCTGGCATGTCGGTTCACCCCCTCTCCGGGGTCGATGCCGTGCTGGTGTGGCCGCCCCGGGACGGCGCCACGGGGAGGCCACACCCGGGGGAGATCAGCTCTGGCTGACGGAGACGCTCTGGAGAGCGTTGCTCGCCGCGATCGAGTGGAACGACGCTACGTTGAGCGCGGTCGAGGAGTTGGACGCCAAGACGGTTGCCCAGTTGTTCTTGCCGAAGAAGGTCAGGGTGTCTCGTGCCGGAAGCAGCTCGACGTGCTCGCTGTCGAGCTCCGAGAAGGTCAGCTCCTTGCGCATGGTGGTCACCTCCTCTCGTTGCGCCGCGTAGGTGTGGAGATGTGCGAGCACATCGAACCGAGCCCAGCGTGACCGTTCCGTGACTTGCCCCGTGTCACGCAAGCGCACCCCGCGCGTCAGCGCGGACGCCACCTCTTCCACAGTGCCGTTCCCTCGGCGCGCAGCTTGTCGTCCCACTCCAGCCGGACATGGCACGTCATCTCGTCCTCGCTGGCGGCCGTGACCTCCGCGAGCAGTGAGACCGCCTCGGTCAGCGGGGCGGGCCGCCGATAGCGCACGTCCAGGCCGGCCGTCACGTAGGGCAGCAGGGCGTCCCCGAGTGGCGGCCAGCCATGGGCGTGCGCCACCTGCACGACGGCTGCGGCGCTGTGGCAGTCGAGCAGCGTCGCGATGATCCCGCCGTTGAGGTAGCCGAGTCCGTTGTCGTGCTGCGGCCACGGCATGAAGGTCGCCCTGGCGCCCCACTCGCCGTCCACGACGCTCTTCAGCTGCAGGCCGTCCGCGTTCGCCGGGCCGCAGCCGAAGCAGGTCAGCTCAGGCAGCCAGGTGTCCTGGATGGACGTCGTCTCGGTCTGGGCCATCTGTCTCACTCCCCCAACAGCTCGCGCAGGTCCTGGTCGACATGCGCCCCTGCCAGCTCACCGGCCCGGCGGGCGTCGGCCAGAGCCTCGAGCGTCGGCAGCTGCGTCAGCCGGTCCACGAGCGCGTCGGTGGCCGCCGCCGGGTCGCCCTCCAGTGGCACGTCGAGCAGGAGGGCGCAGTCGACGGCGCCGCCATCTGGCTCCGGACCGAGCGAGCCAGCCCACGCGCCGACCTCGAAGCGCAGGGCGGCCGACGGAGAAGGGCCGTCGGAGCGGAGGTCGACGTACCACGTCAGCTCGTCCGCCGGCAGGCGCCAGTGGCCCTTGCGCAGTGCGACCTTGCGCGCCTTGAACGCCTTCGCGACCGCCGCGCGCCGCACCTTCTGATCCACCCGTGCGACTCTAGTGGGTCAGAAGTCGGCGCTCAGAAGTCGAGGTCCTCCTCGGAGAGGTTGCCTCCGCCCGCCACGATGAACTCCTTGCGCGGCGCCACGTCGGAGCCCATCAGCAGCTCGAAGATCCCCGACGCCCCCTCGGCGTCGTCGACCGTGAGCCGCCGCAAGGTCCGGTGCCGCGGATCCATGGTCGTCTCTGCGAGCTGGTCGGCATCCATCTCGCCGAGGCCCTTGTAGCGCTGGACCGGGTCCTTCCAGCTCACGTTCTTCTTGCGCAGCTCCGCGAGCTTGCGCTGCAGCTCGTCATCGGAGTAGGTGTAGACGTACCTGTCCATCCCCTTCTTCGGGTTGGAGAGCTCGATGCGGTGCAGCGGTGGCACCGCGGAGTAGACGCGACCCGCCGCCACGAGATCCGGCATGTACTTGAAGAACAGGGTCGCGAGGAGCGTGCGGATGTGGGCGCCGTCGGAGTCGGCGTCCGCCATGAAGATGATCTTGCCGTAGCGCGCCGCGTCGAGGTCGAACGTGCGTCCCGACCCCGCTCCGACGACCTGGATGATCGAGGCGCACTCGGTGTTCTTGAGCATGTCGGCGACCGACGCCTTCTGCACGTTGAGGATCTTGCCCCGGATGGGCAGCAGCGCCTGGAACTCGCTGTTGCGCGCCAGCTTCGCGGTGCCCAGGGCCGAGTCGCCCTCGACGATGAAGAGCTCGGTGCGCTCGTTGTCGGCTGCCCGGCAGTCGGCGAGCTTGGCGGGGAGCGCCGAGGACTCCAGGGCGTTCTTCCGCCGCTGCGTCTCCTTGTGCTGGCGGGCCGCGATGCGGGTCTTGGAGGCACCGAGCACCTTCTCCATGACCAGCCGCGCCTGCTGCTTCTCCTTGGCCTTCGTCGAGGTGAGGAAGCTCTTCAGCTCCGCGGAGACGACCTTGCGCACGACGGTCCGCGCGGCCGGCGTGCCCAGGATCTCCTTCGTCTGGCCCTCGAACTGCGGCTCGGCCAGCCGCACCGTCACCACGGCCGTCATGCCCTCGAGGACGTCGTCCTTGATGACGTCGGCGTCGTTGACCTTGAGGACCTTGGCGGCCTTCATCGCATCGTTGAACGTGCGGGTCACCGCCTGCTCGAACCCACTGAGGTGGGTGCCGCCCTTGGGGGTGGCGATGACGTTGACGAAGGAGCGAAGCTCGGTCTCGTAGCCCACGCCCCACCGCACCGCGACGTCGACGGTCAGCTCCCGCTCGACGTCCTGCGGCGTCATGTGGCCCAGGTCGTCGAGCATCGGCACCGTCTCGGTGAAGGTGTCCGCGCCCCGCAGGCGCAGCACGTCGGTCACCGGCTCGTCGTGGGAGAGGAACTCGGCGAACTCGGCGATGCCACCGTCGTGCCGGAACT
Source organism: Nocardioides sp. AN3 (assembly GCF_054653495.1). Lineage (NCBI taxonomy): Bacteria > Bacillati > Actinomycetota > Actinomycetes > Propionibacteriales > Nocardioidaceae > Nocardioides > Nocardioides sp. AN3. The sequence continues at coordinate 120,342 of NZ_BAAIGC010000004.1, read as the reverse complement.
TCTCCTCCACCGGGTCCGGCCCGCGCAGATCCCGGATGATCAGCTCGAGCCCCGGCACGATGAAGGAGGTCTGCCGCGCACGGCCGATCAGCTCGTCGTAGACGAACTTCGCATCCTTCGTGAAGATCTGGCGGTCGGGCCAGAACCGGATGAGGGTGCCGGAGCTGCCCTTCACCACGCGGCGGCCCTTGCGGGTCAGCCCGCTCTGCGGCGTGAACGTCGCCGTCGGCCCGTCGCCTTCGAAGACGCCCGGCACGCCGCGCTGGAAGCTGAGCCCCTGCCGGGCCGGCGAGCGGTCGACGTCGATGTCCATGCGCGAGGACAGCGCGTTGACGACCGAGAGGCCGACGCCGTGCAGACCACCGGTGGCGGCGTACGACGACCCGCCGAACTTGCCGCCCGCATGGAGCTTGGTCGCCACGACCTCGACGCCGGGCAGCCCCGTCTTGGGCTCCTTGTCGGTGGGAATGCCGCGGCCGTCGTCGTAGACCTCCACCGAGCCGTCGGGGTGCAGGGTCACCTCGACGCGATGGGCGTGGCCGGCCAGCGCCTCGTCGACGCCGTTGTCGATGATCTCCCAGACGCAGTGCATGAGCCCGCGTGTGTCGGTGGACCCGATGTACATGCCGGGACGCTTGCGGACGGCCTCCAGCCCCTCCAGGACGAGGAGGTGGGCGGCGTTGTACGTGCTGTCGATCGTGCTGCTCCTAGCCGGACGAGGCGTCGGGGTGGTGGCGGAGTCGGAAACGGATAGGAGGAAATCTACCTGCGACACGCCGCTCGTGCGTGCAGGGACGCGCGTGGAGGGGAGGCTTACGGTGAGCGGGACGAGAGCGGCGGACGTCACGATGCGGACACGATCGGGCCAGGTTGGCCGAAATCGTCTCGGATCGCTCGGGCGGTCGTCAGACTGGGTACACGGACTGTGGTGTTTCGGGACACGGAACGTGTGAGGAGCACCACGCAGGACCATGGTTGGATTGAGGTGGCGGGCACCACAGTTCCTGGGGAATCTCGCACCCCGCGACTACGTTGCACCTGTCAGAAGACAGAGAAGAGAAATGAGGCCGATGTGACAACTGCCGTTGCCAGCAGCTCCCAGCTGACCGCTGCGGACCGCTGCGACCGTTGCGGGGCCCAGGCCTACCTTCGAGTCGAGCTCCAGTCCGGTGGGGAGCTTCTCTTCTGCGCGCACCACGCCCGCGAGCACGGTGACAAGCTCAAGGAGATCGCGGTCAACGTCGTCGACGAGACCCACAAGCTCAGCACGACCCCCGCCCCGGCGCCCGACGCCGAGCACTGAGCGCCGCCGACCCTGACCATCTGAAGGCCCCGGACGACGTCCGGGGCCTTCTGTCTCCCTAGTCTGTCCAGCGTGTCACCCCTCGAGATCCTGCTCGCCCTCGCCATCGCCGTGGGGCTGGCGACGACCATCGTCCCGATCCTGCCCGGAACGTTGATCGTCGGCGGCTCGATCCTGCTCTGGGCGGCGACGACGGGAGGGTCGACCGCCTGGCTCGTCTTCGCGGTCGCGGCTGTGCTGTTGATGGCGGGGACGATCGTCAAGTACCTCGTGCCGGGCCGCCGGCTGAAGGACGCCGGCATCCCCATGTCGACCCAGCTCGCGGGCCTCGTCCTCGGGGTCGTCGGCTTCTTCGTGGTCCCGGTGGTCGGCATCCTCCTCGGGTTCGTCCTCGGCATCTTCCTGGCCGAGTGGGTCCGCCTCGGGCGCGTCCGGGCCTGGCCCTCGACGAGGCGCGCCCTCGGCGCGGCCGGTCTGTCGATCCTCATCGAGCTGGCCTTCGGGGTCCTGGCCGCGGGCGTGTGGGTCGTCGGCGTCGTGGTCGCCTGATGGCGGTCGTCCTCGCCCTGCTCTCCGCCATCGCCTACGGCACCTCCGACTTCGTCGGCGGGGTGATCTCGACCCGCATCCCGCCCTGGACGGCAGCGTTCTGCTCGCAGATCACCGGGTCTGTCGCCCTCCTGATGCTGGCGCTCGTCCACGGCGGGTCGCTCAGCGCCGCGGGCGCCGCCTGGGGTGTGCTGTCCGGCATCGGCAGCGGCATCGGCCTGTCCTTCCTCTACCGGGGGCTGGCATCGGGCCGGATGGGCGTCGTCGCGCCGACGTCGGGCGTCGTGGCCGCGCTCCTCCCCGCCGGCGTCGGCGTGCTCACCGGCGACCGGCCCTCGGCGACGGCGTGGGCGGGGATCCTCCTGGCGGTGCCCGCGACCTTCCTCGTCGCCTGCGAGCCGGCCGCTCAGGTGCCCGACCGCTCCGCGGCTGGGCCCTCGGGCGTGCGGGACGGCCTGATCGCCGGGTGCGGCTTCGGCGTCGGGTTCGCCGCGATCGCCCGTGCGCCGGATGCGGACGGCTTCTGGCCCGTCGCGCTCAGCCTGCTCGTCGGGGCCGGAGTGGTCGTCGTCGGCGCGCTCGTGGCCCGGGAGGACTGGCTCCCCCGGAGCCGGACCGCGGCTCTCTCGACGACCACCGGCGTCCTCGCCGCCACCGCGCTTGCGCTCTTCGTGGCCTCACTCGACCACGGGATGCTCACGATCTCGGCCGTGATCGCGGCCCTCTACCCCGCCGCCACGGTCCTGCTCGCCATCACCGTGCTTCGCGAGCACGTGCACCGCACCCAAGCCGTCGGCCTCGGCCTGTGCGCGATCGCCGTGGCGCTGGTCGCGGCCGCCTGACCCCGCGACGTCCGACGCCTTGGCCGTCTGGGCGACCACCTCGTAGGACATCGTCGCCGCACGCCCCAGGACGTCACAGGACGTCATACGCCCTGGCTGCTTCGGCAGCCAGGGCGTATGACGTCGTTGACGCGGGTCAGTCGAGGTAGTCGCGCAGGACCTGCGACCGGGAGGGGTGACGCAGCTTCGACATCGTCTTCGACTCGATCTGACGGATGCGCTCGCGCGTCACGCCGTAGACCTTGCCGATCTCGTCGAGGGTCTTCGGCTGACCGTCGGTGAGGCCGAAGCGCATGCTGACGACGCCGGCCTCACGCTCCGACAGGGTGTCGAGCACCGCGTGGAGCTGCTCCTGCAGGAGGGTGAAGCTGACTGCGTCGGCCGGGACGATGGCCTCGGAGTCCTCGATGAGGTCACCGAACTCGCTGTCGCCGTCCTCGCCGAGCGGGGTGTGGAGCGAGATGGGCTCGCGACCGTACTTCTGGACCTCGATGACCTTCTCGGGGGTCATGTCGAGCTCCTTGGCGAGCTCCTCCGGGGTGGGCTCGCGACCCAGGTCCTGGAGCATCTGGCGCTGGACGCGCGCCAGCTTGTTGATGACCTCGACCATGTGCACCGGGATGCGGATCGTGCGGGCCTGGTCGGCCATGGCGCGGGTGATGGCCTGCCGGATCCACCACGTCGCGTACGTCGAGAACTTGTAGCCCTTGGTGTAGTCGAACTTCTCGACCGCTCGGATCAGACCCAGGTTGCCCTCCTGGATGAGGTCGAGGAAGAGCATGCCGCGACCCGTGTAGCGCTTCGCGAGGCTGACGACGAGTCGCAGGTTCGCCTCGAGGAGGTGGTTCTTGGCGCGCCGACCGTCCTCAGCGATCCATTCGAGCTCCTCCTCGAGCTTCGGCGTGAGCTTGCCGCCCTTGGCCAGCTTCTCCTCGCTGAAGAGACCGGCCTCGATCCGCTTGGCGAGCTCGACCTCCATCTCGGCGTTGAGGAGCGGCACCTTGCCGATCTGCTTGAGGTAGTCCTTGACCGGGTCGGCGGTCGCGCCCGCGACCATGACCTGCTGCTCGGGCTCGTCGGTGTCGTCGGCGGCCGAGACGACGAAGGAGGCCTCCTTCTCGTCCTCGGCGATCGACGGGTCGGTCGCGACGTCCTTCTCGAACTGATCGTCGGAGATGTCGGGCAGGAGCTTCTTGCCGTCGGGGCCGACCCGGCCCTCGGCTTCGTCGCCCCCCGCGTCCTCGCTGTCCTCGGCGTCGGTCTCCTCCGCCGCGTCGGCGTCCTCGACCTCGATGTCCTCGATGTCGACGTCCTCGATGTCGGCGTCAGCGTCGGCAGACTCGTCGGAGTCGACGTCCTCGTCAGCTGCGTTCGCCGAACCGGACGTCTCCTCGTCCGCCGCTCCGGTCTCGGTCGTGGCGGTGGTCGTCTTCTTGGTCGTCGACGTCGCGGCGGCCGTCTTGAGCCCGGGCGCCCCGAGGTCGACCGAGATCCCGAGCGTGCTCAGATGCCCGAGCAGCGCCTTGAGATGCCGGGGCTCGACCGCGGCGAGCTCCGTCGCCTGACGCACCTCCTCCGGCGTGACGCGACCGGTGGGCCTGGCCCGGTCGATGAGCGACACGACAGCCGGGTGGCTCAGCACCTCGGCGGGGATCTTGCGTGCGTTCGAGGACACGAACACCTCTCGTGACAGTGTTTTCGACGGCCAGCCAACGCTGGCCTCGTGGCTTCGGGGCGCGGCAAGGCCCGGTTACGTCAAGAGCCGCTGTCTCATTCTGCCACGCAGATCCTGAAGAACCGTCACCAGCGGCTCACTTACGTGCTGACGCAGCCTTCGCCGCCGCCTTCTGCTCCTGCTTGTAGGCGCGGACCTTCTGCAGCGACACGGGGTCGACCACGTCGGCAACCGACCGGTACCCCTCTTCGCCGTAGGCACCCACCACCGCCTGCCAGCCCTCCGGCCGTACGCCGAGCTGCTTGGCCAGGAGCGCCACGAAGATCTGGCTCTTCTGCTTGCCGAAGCCGGGCAGCGCCATGACGCGCCTGAGCAGCTCCGTGCCGCTGGTCGCCTCGTTCCACAGCCGCGTCACGTCTCCGTCGTACTGCGTCGCCACCACGCCGGCGAGCTCCTGGAGGCGAGCGGCCATCGCGCCGCCGTAGCGGTGGATCGCCGGTGGCCGACGGCAGAGCTCGGAGAACGCCTCCGGATCAGCGGCCGCGATGGCTGCGGGGTCGAGCGTGCCGAACCGCTCGAGCACCTTCGCAGGGCCGGCGAAGGCGCGCTCCATCGGGAACTGCTGGTCGAGCATCATGCCGACGAGCAGGGCGAACGGGTCCTCGGACAGCACCTTGTCGGCAGCAGCGTCCTGGGCGATCTGGATGGCCATGCGACCATCCTGCCCGACCCGCGCCCGAGCCGTCCCGGCGCGGGACGTCAGGCACACCGTGGGAGCGGTGACACCTTCCGCATGACGTCGGCGAACGGCCTGTCCGGTCAGTCGCCGGCCTTGACCGCCAGCACGGGGCAGTGCGCATCCAGGAGGATGCGCTGGGCGTTGCTGCCGAGGATCAGCTTGCCGACCGGCGAGCGTCGGCGCAGGCCGATGACGATGAGCTCGGCGGCGTTGGCCTCGGCGATGCTGATGAGGTCGTCGGCCGGGTCGAACCCGCGGACGAGCTGTCGGATGACGTAGGGCACCCCCTTGGCGTCGAGGCGCCGACGGACGTCGTCGAGTGCCGCATCCTGCTCCTCGGCCGCCTTGTCGTCGTAGTCCGGTCCGCCTCGATGCGAGCTGACCACCACGAGCTTGAGCCCGCGGAGCTCGGCCTCCTGCACGGCCTTCTCCAGCGCGGCATCACCCTCGGGCTTCGGCACGTAGCCCACCACGACCGTCGACATCGCGACCTCCTCGCTCGGCAAGTGTGAGCCAGGTTACACACGCTGCGGGTCGCGTGGGCAGACTGTGGATGAGCAGCGGCGTGGCGCGGCGGCGTCCGGCAGGCTGGAGCTCATGGAACATCGGGCAGGCCTGAGCGAGCCGCTGGCGCAGCCGCTGCGACGCGCACTGCGGCACGCGGTCCGCGACCATGCCCTGGGCGAGCGACCGCGAAGCCGTCTGCCGATCCTGCACGTCGGCGCACCGGACGGCCGCCGGCTGGCGCATCCGGTGCACGCCGACGAGGCGATGGATCACAGCCTGCGTGCCGACGTGGTCGCCGCGCTCGTGCACCGGCTCGAGCCCTCCGGGCTGCCGTTGGTCTGGCTCACACGTCCGGGCGACCTCCTGGTCGACCAGGACGTCGACATCGAATGGCTGGCGGGCGCCCGCCAGGCCTTCGCGGAGGCGGGCCGGCCCCTGATCTACGTCGTCGTCAGCGGGCACGGCTGGCGCGACCCGCGCAGTGGGCTGGAGCGGCGGTGGGCCCGGGTGAGGCGGCGCTCCGGCGTGTCCCCGTCGGTGACAGTCCCCTAGTCCCAGGTGTGGACCGGCGCGCCGGTGTGCATCCGCTCCCGGTAGTCGAGCAACGTCGCACGCAGGGCCGCTCGGCGACCGTCGCGCGACCGCTCCCGCACCCGCCGCACCAGCCATTCGGCACCGTTGGTCCGGCGCCTGGCGCGCTGCTCGATGACGCCGAGCAGACGGTCCGCGTCCTCGCCGTCCACACCCCATGCCAGCAGCCCTGCGCGCGCCTGTTCCAGGAGCGCGAGGACGACCTCCGTGGCCGCTACCTGGTCGCGGCCGGGCCAACGGACCTCGGCCGCGATGCCGTGGCGGGCGGCCTCGTGGAAGTTCGCCTCGGCGACCGCGAACGGCAGCCGGGACCACAGGGGCCGCTCGCTCTCGGCCAGCGACCGCACCAGCCCGAAGTAGAGCGCCGCGTTCGCCATGGTGTCGGTCACCGTCGGCCCGGCGGCCAGCACCCGGTTCTCCACGCGCAGGTGCGGCACGCCGTCGGTGACGTCATAGACCGGCCTGTTCCAGCGGTAGATGGTGCCGTTGTGCAGGCGCAGCTCCGCGAGCCCCGGCGTGCCGCCCGCATCGAGGACGGTGAGTGGGTCCTCCTCGCCCAGCACGGGCAGCAGCGCCGGGAAGTAGCGCCGGTTCTCCTCGAACAGGTCGAAGACCGAGGTGACCCAGCGCTCCCCGAACCACACGCGTGGACGGACGCCCTGCGCCTGCAGCTCCTCGCTGCGAGTGTCGGTCGACTGCTCGAAGAGTGGGATGCGGGTCTCGCGCCACAGCTCCTTGCCGAGGAAGTACGGCGAGTTGGCGCCGATGGCGACCTGGAGGGCGGAGACCGCCTGGGAGGCGTTCCAGTACGCCGCGAACCGGTCAGGGCGGACCTGGACGTGGAACTGGGTGCTCGTGCACGCCGCCTCGGGCAGCACCGTGTCGGCCTCCATCTCCAGCCGCTCGGCGCCCTCGATGGCGATCCTGATGTGCTCGCCCCGAGCCGCCAGCACCTGTTCGTTGAGCACCGAGTAGCGCGAGTCGGCGCTCATGCTGGGCGGCTCGAGGTGCTCGGGGGCCAGCGTGGGGAGGATCCCGATCATCATCAGGTCCGCACCCTCCGACGCCGACCGCTTCTTCGCCTCGTCGAGACGCTCCCGCAGAGATTCCTCCAGCCGGACGAGACCGCCGTGATGAAGGACGGTGGGCGGCACGTTGACCTCGACGTTGAAGCGGGCCAGCTCCGTCTGGAAGTCCGGGTGGTCGATCGCGTCGAGCACCTCCGCGTTGCGCAGCATCGGCAGGCCGTCGTCGTCGACGAGGTTGAGCTCGACCTCGAGCCCCGTCATCGGGTCCGTCGCGTCGAAGCGCTGCTCGGCGAGCATCCGCGCCAGCGCATCGAGACTGCGTCGCAGCTTCTCGCGGAAGCGCGCCCGATCCGCGCCGCCGAACTCCTGCTCCTCGACCTCCTCGCCCATCAGTGCCCTCCTTCGGGTCGGCGGTCGCCCGCCACTACGGCGTCCTCCACGTCGCCTCGGTGCGGGCGAGCAGGTCGTCGACGACGCCCTCGACGCTGCCGCTCCGTTCGTAGGCAGCCCGCTGCTGGGTCGCCCCGCCGGCTCGCAGGACCCGCTCCACCCCGGCACTCACCCGCTCGAGGTCGCCGGTCTCCTCGAGGACGTCGCGCACATGGTCGACAAGGGCCGCCAAGACGTCGCGGGCGGGCCGCCGCTCGCGCAGGCGAGGATCGACGAGCGTGTTGGTCAACCCCATCCGTGCCGCGCGCCAGTGGCATGCCCGCAGCAGCTCAGCGCGCCACCGGTCCAGCGGCCGCTCCTGCTGCCACTCCCGTGACGCGGTCACCACCAGGCCCCGCACGAGGGCGGTCGCCAGCACCGCGTCCTCGTGGTCGGTGCACGAGTCGAGGACGCGCACCTCGACGGTCGGCTGTCCCGCGGAGAGCCGAGCGTCGAAGTAGAGCATCCCCTCGTCACGGGCCGCCCCGGTCATCAGCAGCATCCGGGAGGCCTCCTGGTAGCCCTCGACGCTCTCGAATGCCTCCGTGGAGCCCGCGCTCGGCCACCTCATCCAGGCCTGCGAGCGCCATGAGGCGTAGTGGGTGTCCCTCCCCTCAGCGAAGGGCGAGTTCGCGCCGATGGCCACCAGGACGGGCAGCCACGGGGCGATCCTGTCGATCACGCCGACGCCCTCCTCCGGTGAGTCGATCGCCACGTGCACGTGGGTGCCGCACGTGCTGCCGTTGCGTGCGGTCGCCCCGAAGATCTCGACCATCGCTCGGTAGCGCTCGTTCGGGGAGACCCGCGGCTCATGGCCCTCGATGGGGATGACGCCGCACGCGATCACGCCCAGCCCGGCGGAGATCGCGGCCTCCCCGGCGGTGCGGCGGGCGGCCACCAGCTGCCGCGCGACGTCGTCGAGATCCGCGGTCGGGTCGGTGCGGGTCTCGATCTGGTGACCGAAGAGCTCCTGGTCCAGCTCATCCGTCGACGCCCGGGGGCGCCGACCGCTGCCGTGCTCTCGGTTGGCCTTGAGGACCTCGGGGGCGCGCGAGCTGATCGCACGGGTCTCCGGATCGACCAGGAGCAGCTCCTCCTCGACCCCCACGGTTCGGGCGCACATGCCGCCACGTTATCCAGCCGATCCGGGGGGAAACCTGCGTCTCCACTCCTCCGTGGGCGCGACGGCACCGCGGAGCAGAGCGGCCACCAGCCGCCCGAGCGAGTGGTCCGCGCGAACAGCCAGGCACCGGTCGACGGCGCACCACGCCAGCGCTCCGTTGCCGTTCATCCAGGCTGCCAGGGCCAACATCGCGCCGGCGTCCGCGACCAGTCCCGCCGGCGCCCGTCGCACCAGATCGGTCCACAGCCTCATGTGTCCGGCAGCGTCCGCCCGTCGGATCGCCCGGCAGGCGTGGTCGCGGACCGCCGGATCATGGACGGCTAGGAGGATCCGCGCGACCTCGGCATCGTCGGGCGCCGTGCCGGCTGCGGCATGACGGGCGACCATCGTGCGCAGCGCCGGGCCGCTCAGTCGCATCGCGGCCACCGCGGCCACCGCAGCCTTCGCGGCCGGCGCGGCCTTCGCGGCCGGCGCGTTCGACCCCAACTCCTGTCGGGGGGCCACCGAGGGCTCGGCCGCGGCCTCGTGCGCGTCCGCGGCTTCGGCCCCCAGCCGGGCGAGGGCGTGCTCGACCGCGATGACCGCCGCCGGATCGGAGCGCAGACGTGCGACGAGCTCGCCTCGGGACGCCTCGACGACCTTGCCCTTGACGATCGACTCGAGGCGCAACGGGTGGAGCGTGGCGTCGTACGCGATGCCCTGTCTCGGGACCCCGGCACGCCCGAGCGGATCGAACCGGCGACCCCCGTGGGTGCGGATGATGGCGACGACGCGCACGTCGGCCGACTCGAACCGCCGCTCCAGCAGGCGCGCCATTCCCTCGACTGCACGCTCCTCCCCGCTGTAGATGACGAAGATCACCCGAAGGACACCATGCCGGCGGACGGGCTCGAGCAGCGCCTCGATGCACACCTCGACGACCGGCGGGGCCGGCAGGTCGACCCGCGCGTGGAACCGTGCCGACCCATCGAGAGCGATCATCACGATCGAGTCCTCCGGCTCGAAGCCGATGACGACCGGAACCAGCGCGAGGACGTCTTCGGCGGTGCTGACGGTGTAGGCCATGTCGCCACCCTCGCTCGTGACGCCGGTCGACGCGAGCCGACCGGTGCGGGCCTGTGGACAACGCCCGCCGACGGCACACGGTAGGTTCCGTGCGTGCGCCAGCACGCCTCCGTCCTCCATCTCGACCTCGACGCCTTCTACGCCTCGGTCGAGCAGCGCGACAAGCCCTCCCTGCGGGGCAAGCCCGTCATCGTCGGAGGGGTCGGCGGTCGCGGCGTCGTGGCGACTGCGTCCTACGAGGCCCGCACGTTCGGCGTGCACTCCGCCATGTCGACCCGCGAGGCCCGGTCGCGCTGCCCGCACGCCGCGTTCCTCTATCCCCGCTTCGGCGCCTACCGCGACACCAGCGAGCGGGTGATGGGCCTGCTGAGGAGCGTCTCCCCCTTCATCGAGCCGCTCTCCCTCGACGAGGCGTTCGTCGACCTGGAGCAGTCCGAGCTCGCCGACCTCAGCGTCGACTCGGTGACGAGGTTCGCCGACGACCTCCGTGAGCGGGTGCGCGAGGTGACGGACGGCCTCACTGCGAGCGTCGGAGCCGGCACGAGCAAGTTCATCGCCAAGGTGGCCAGCGACCTCGACAAGCCCGATGGCCTCGTGGTGGTGGCCCCGGGCACCGAGCGTGACCTGCTGCGGCCGATGCGGGTGAAGGTGATCCCCGGCGTGGGGCCCGCGACCGACGAGCGGCTACGCCGAGCCGGCATCCACACCGTCGCCGACCTGGAGGCCGTCAGCCTCGACGAGCTCGTGCGCCTGGTCGGCAAGGCCCATGGCGGCAGCCTCTACCAGCTGGCGCGCGCGGAGGACGACCGACCCGTCGTGGCGGAGCAGGAGGCGAAGTCGGTCAGCGTGGAGAGCACCTACGACACCGACCTGACCGACGCGGTCGTGATGGAGGGCCTCATCACCCGCCAGGCCCGCGAGGTGGCGGAGCGTCTGGGCAAGCACGGGCTCTCGGGCCGGACGGTCACGCTCAAGGTGCGTCTCTACGACTTCACCACGTTGAGCCGGTCCACGACATTGCCCGCTCCGACCGACGCCGCGGCCACGATCGGCCGGCTCGCCCGCGCGCTGCTGACCGACCTGATCTCGACCGGCGCGACCTCGGGCGGCGTTCGGCTGCTCGGCGTCGGCGTCTCCGGCCTCGCCGACTGGATCCAGGAGGACCTGTTCGGGGAGTCCGGAGCCGAGGAGGAGACACCCAGCGCTCCCGAGCCGGAGACGCCTCTGCGTCGGCGCCCGGAGTGGGCACCCGGCATGGACGTCGTGCATCAGGAGCTCGGCCGGGGCTGGGTCTGGGGCTCCGGGCGGGGCGTGGTGACGGTGCGGTTCGAGACGGCCTCGACCGGCCCTGGCCCGGTGCGGTCGTTCTCGACCGATGACCCGGCCCTCAGCCCCTGGCCGGCGCCCGGAAGCTGACGACCTCGCCGGGGCGCGCCTGCGCGCATCGCCACAGGTCGTCGGGATGGGCCACGGCGACGACCGGGTAGCCGCCTGTCGGCGGATGGTCGGCCAGGAAGATGATCGGGCGCCCGCTGGGCGGGACCTGCACGGCCCCGAGGACCATGCCCTCACTGGGCAGCTCGGCGTCGCACGCCCGCTCCAGCGCCGGCCCGTCGAGCCGCAGGCCGATCCGGTCGGAGTCGGGCCGGACCGCCCACTCATGGGACAGGAGCAGCTCGTAGGCGGCCGGAGTGATCCAGTCCGACCGCGGACCGGGCACCAGCCGAAGGGGACCCGAGCGCCGAGCGGGCGGCACGTCGAGCGGACGCGGCGCACCGACGGGGTCGCCGAGCGGCAGCACCATCCCTGCGCTCAGACGAAGCGGCCCGACCCACGCGAGCGTGTCGGTGCTGCGTGAGCCCAACACAGGGTCGACCGCGATCCCGCCCGCGACGGCGACATAGGTACGCACGCCGTTCGCGGGCTCTGGCACCCGGAGCTCCTCCCCCGCCGCCCACCACCGCACGTGCGGGTCACAGGCGCCCGCCATGGCCAGCCACCGGCCCGGTCCGGCGTTGCGAACCGTCAGGCCGCCGAGCACCGTCTCCAGCACCGCGGCGTCCACCAGATTGCCCGCCAGCCGGTTCGCCAGGGCCGCCGCCGGAGCGTCGAGCGCGCCCGCCCGGGGCACGCCGAGATGCGCCCAGCCGATCCGTCCGGCGTCCTGCACCGTTGTCAGCGCGCCGGCGGCGAGGACCTCAAGCGACGACAAACCGCACCTGCGTCCCGGGCGCCAGCAGCGCGGGCTCCGGAGCGTCCGGGTCCCAGAGCGTGACGTCGGTGCGACCCAGCAGGAGCCACCCGCCGGGTGAGGCCGTCGGGTAGACCCCGCACCATTCGCCGGCGAGCGCCACGGACCCCGCGGCCACCCGAGCACGCGGCTCGGCCAGTCGAGGCACCCACCAGTCCCGCGGCAGACCGGACAGGTAGGCGAAGCCCGGGGCGAAGCCGCAGAACGCGCTCGTGAACGTCAGCGACGTGTGCCGGCGTACGACCTCCTCCGGCGGCACCGACCACCGCGCCGCCACCGCCTCCAGGTCCGGTCCGTCGTAGACGACCGGCACCTCGACACTGCGCCGGTGCCGGACTGCGGTGCCCCCTGGCCAGGTCGCGAGCAGGTCCGCCGCCCGGTCGGGGTCGACGCCGTCGAGCAGGACGGTCCGGGCGGCCGGCACGACCTCGTCCACGTCCAGCTCCTCGCCGCGCAGCCATGCGGCCAGCTCCGCGGCCTCCTCCGGAGAGGCGACCTCGGCCAGCAAGGCGTGCAGCCCGACCGGTCGCGTCCTCACAGGCCGACCAGCCGCCAGCCGGCGCTCTCCAGCGCGGAGCGCACGGCGCGAGCGTGCCCGACCGCCCCGGGCGTGTCACCGTGCAGGCACAGGGAGCGGACCGAGCCTGCCAGAGCCAGGGCCTGCCGGACGATCGCCTCCTCGTCGGTCAGCACGGCGCCGGGCTGGTCCCGCGGGCGGAGGCTGTCCCCGTCGTAGGCGCGGTCGGGGAAGCCCTCCAGGATCACCTCACGGCCTGCCTCGGCCGCTTGCGTGAGGAGCGCGCCCGGCATCCCGAGGACAGGCAGCCTGCCGGAGCCCTCGAGCACCGCGGCCGCCTGGACGGCGTCGCGACGGGTGCGGTGATAGAGAGCCCCGTGCGCCTTGACGTAGCGCACCTTCGTGCCCGCCGCCTCCGCGATCGCCGAGAGCACGCCGACCTGGTCGGCGACCTGCTCGCGCAACGCCTCGGCCGGCACCTCGAGCTCGACCCGTCCGAAGTTCTCCCGGTCAGCGTAGGAGACCTGCGCGCCCACGGAGACGCCTCGCTCCGCAGCGACGGCGCACACGGCGCGCATCACCGCCGGCGACCCGGCGTGGTAGCCGCAGGCGACGTTCGCCGACGTCACCAGGGCGAGGAGCGCCTCATCGTCGGTGACCTCCTCCCCCAGGTCGGCGTTCAGGTCCACCACGTCACGCATGACTTCGAGGATAGAGTCGCCGGATAGGGTCGGCGACATGCCCGACCAGCCCCTCCCTCCCGTCGCCGCGAAGCGCCCGGTCACCACCACCCACCACGGCCGCAGCCGGACCGACGAGTACGAGTGGCTCCGCGCCAAGGACGACCCCGAGGTCCTCGCCTATCTCGAGGCCGAGAACGCCTGGACCCAGGCGCGCACGGCGCACCTGGAGGGCCTGCGCGCCACGATCTTCGAGGAGATCCGGTCGCGCACCCTCGAGACCGACCTGTCGGTCCCGCTCCGCAACCGGGGGTACTGGTACTACGGCCGCTCCTTCGTCGGACGGGAGTACGGCGCCTCGTGCCGCGTCCCCGTCACCGACCCCGACGACTGGACGCCGCCGACGCCGGCCGACGTCGATCCCGAGCAGCCGGCGCTGCCCGGCGAGGAGGTGCTGCTCGACCTCGACGAGCTCGCGACGGGCCACGACTTCTTCTCCCTCGGCGGCTCGGCCGTGTCGCCGGACTCGACCAGGCTGGCCTATGCCACCGACGTCGTCGGCGACGAGCGCTACACGATCCGGGTCAAGGACCTCACCAGCGGCGCCCTCCTCGGCGACGAGATCACCGGCGTCATGGGCGGCGCGACCTGGGACCGTGACGGGGAGAGCTTCTACTACTCGACCGTCGATGAGTCCTGGCGCCCCGACAAGGTCTGGCGCCACGTCCTGGGGACGTCCCAGGCCGACGACGAGCTGGTCTTCCACGAACCCGACGAGCGGTTCTGGAGCGGGCTCGGCCGCAGCCGCAGCGACCGCTTCCTCATGATCGAGTCCGGCGCGAAGGTCACCACGGAGTACCGCTTCCTCGACCTCGACGACCGCGAGTCGGGCTGGCAGGTCTTCGCGGCCCGGGAGGAGGGCGTCGAGTACTCGCTCGAGCACGCCACGCTGCCCGACGGCGCCGGCGGCGTCGAGGACGTCTTCCTGGTCCTCCACAACGGAAACGGCCCGGACTTCGAGATCGCCACGGCACCCATCGCACCGACCCCGCGCGCGGACTGGACCCCGCTGATCCCCCACGACTCGGCCGTGCGACTGGAGTCGGTCGACGCCTTCGCGAGCCACCTCGTCGTCCACCAGCGCAGCGGCGGGCTGACCCAGCTCCGCCTGCTGGAGCTCGGCGCCGAGGGCATCGCGGACGACTACCTCGTGAAGTTCGACGACGAGCTCTACACGATCGGGTCGGGGGGCAACCCCGCCTTCGACCAGCCGACCGTGCGCCTGGGCTACACCACGATGCGCACGCCGAGCTCGGTCTACGACTACGACGTCGCCAGCCGCTCGCTCACCCTGCGCAAGCAGCAGCCCGTGCTCGGCGGCTACGACGCGGACCTCTACGAGGAGCACCGCCTCTGGGCGCCCGCCGACGACGGCGAGCAGCTCCCGATCTCGATCGTGGTGCGCAAGGACGCCCGGGCCGCCGGACCGGTGCCCGTCCACCTGTACGGCTACGGCTCCTACGAGCACAGCATCGACCCCGGCTTCTCGATCGCGCGCCTCTCGGTGCTCGAGCGCGGCGCCGCCTTCGCGGTAGCGCACGTCCGCGGCGGCGGCGAGATGGGGCGCCGGTGGTACGACGCCGGCAAGCTCGGGCACAAGCGCAACACGTTCACCGACTTCATCGCCTGCGCCCAGCACCTCGTCGACTCGGGGTGGACCACGGCGGGATCGATCGTCGCGGAGGGCGGCAGCGCCGGGGGGCTCCTCATGGGCGCGGTGGCGAACCTGGCGCCGCGGGGCCTCTTCGCCGGCATCGACGCCTCCGTGCCGTTCGTCGACAACCTGACGACCATGCTCGACGCCTCCCTGCCGCTCACGGTCGTCGAGTACGACGAGTGGGGAAACCCCGAGGCGGACCCGGAGGTCTACGACTACCTCGCGTCGTACGCGCCCTACGACAACGTCACCGCGCAGGACTACCCGCCGATCCTGGCCGAGACGTCCCTCAACGACACCCGCGTGCTCTATGTCGAGCCCGCCAAGTGGGTCGCTCGGCTGCGGGCCGTGGCCGGAGCGGACGTGCTCCTCAAGACCGAGATGTCGGCCGGTCACGGCGGCGTCTCCGGGCGCTACCAGGCCTGGCACGACCGGGCCTTCTCCCTGGCCTGGATCCTCGACCGGCTGGGCCTCGCGGACCGCTGAGGACGGGGGTCGCCCTGAGAAGACCCTGAGAGATCGGCTCCCAGGCAACTTCACGCACCAGTCGAACGTCCTTTCCTTCGAGAGCGCATGCATGGCCCGGGAATCCCAGGGTCACCTGAAGCGTTGAGATCCTGCAGGCGAACCCTGCATGTGAAGGAGGGTCCCCATGGCAACACGCACCGCCATCCGCGACATCGAGGGTCGCGACAGCGTCGGCCTCTACCTGGACGAGATCGCCCGCAACGAGCTGCTCGACGCCGCCAAGGAGGTCGAGCTCTCCAAGGCGATCGAGGCCGGCCTGATGGCAGAGAGCCTGCTCGCCCAGCGCCGCTACGGCCGCAAGGCGCCCGGCGGGGCGACCAAGCAGGAGCTCGAGTGGCTGGCCGAGGAGGGGCGCAAGGCGGTTGACACCTTCATCACCGCCAACCTGCGACTCGTGGTCTCGATCGCCCGGAAGTACGGCCGCGCCCAGATGCCGATGCTCGACCTGATCCAGGAGGGCAACACCGGCCTGATCCGCGCCGTGGAGAAGTTCGACTACACCAAGGGCTACAAGTTCTCGACCTACGCGACCTGGTGGGTGCGTCAGGCGATCACCCGGGGCATCGCGCAGCAGGCCCGCGTCGTCCGTCTGCCGGTCCACGTGGTCGAGGAGCTCAACCAGATCGGTGGCGCCCGCCGGACCCTCGAGCGCCAGCTCGGTCGCGACCCTGAGCCGGCCGAGATCGCCGCTGAGCTCGGGATGGAGCTCGAGCGCGTGCTCGACCTCATGGCCTGGGGTCGCGAGCACGTGAGCCTCGACTCCCCCGTCGACGAGGACGGTGACACGTCCCTGGGCGACCTGATGGCTCAGGAGACCGCCCCCGGTCCCGACCTCACGGTGCTCGACGAGGAGTCCCGCGAACGTCTGAACGCGCTTGTCGGCCAGCTCGACGACCGCGCGGCCGACATCATCCGCTCCCGCTACGGCCTGCTCGACGGTCGCCAGCACAAGCTCGCCGACATCGGTGTCAAGCACGGGATCTCCGCCGAGCGCGTGCGCCAGCTCGAGCGGGAGGCGCTGCAGAAGCTCCGTCGCCTCGGCGACCCGGATCTCGCGGCCTGAGAGCGCTCTCAGCGTATCGCGACCAGCTCCTCGAAGACCTCCGTCACCTTCCGGCGGAGGTCTTCGAGCGTCCCGGTGTTGTCGATGACATGGGTGGCGATGTCCAGCCGTGCCTCGCGCGACGCCTGGGCGGCGATGCGGGCGCGCGCGTCGGCCTCGGTCCAGCCCCGGTCGCGGAGCATCCGTGCCACCTGGACGTCCTCGGGCACATCGACGACGATCACCGCGTCGAAGGTGCTGGCCTGGCCCGTCTCGGCCAACAGCGGGATGTCGTGGACGACCACCGCGTCCGGGCCGGCGGCCGACTCGAGCTCGGCCGCGCGTGCACGCACGAGCGGATGGACGATCGCCTCCAGCGTCCGGCGTCGTTCCGGCTCAGCGAAGACGATGGCCCCCAGCCCCGGACGGTCCAGGTCTCCCTGTGCGGTCAGCACGCTCGGACCGAACGCGTCGACGACCGCGGCGAGCCCCGGCGTACCCGCCGCCACGACCTCGCGTGCCAGCTGGTCGGCGTCGATGACGGTCGCACCCAGCTCGGACAGGATCCGCGACACCGTGCTCTTCCCCGACGCGATGCCGCCGGTCAGCCCCACTCTCACGGCGCCCTAGTCTTCCAGCAGCCGGCGCAGGATCCGATCGAGGTCGGCCCGGTCGCCGTCGGAGAGCCGCTCGAGGTGGCGCTCGGACTCGGCGCTCCGGGTCTGCCCGATGAGTCGTGACAGCCGGCGACCTTCCTCGGTCACCTCCACACGAGTCGCACGCCGGTCGGTCGGATCGGGCTGACGGGACACGAGCCCGCGACCCTCGAGAGCGTCGATCACCTCGGTCGCCGAGCGCGGCACGATGCGGAGCCGGTCGGCGATCTCGGAGGGCCTCGTCGCACCGTGCTCAGCGATCACGTGCAACGCGCGGGACTGGGCCGGCGTGACGTCGTACGACTCCAGCGCCCGCTGGAACCGCCGCCGCAGGGCCCGCGCCACCGCCATCAGCAGCTCCCCGGTGGTCTCCTCGTCGGCGGCAGGCCCGTTCACGGGAATGATCCTAACCGGTCGTGGGTTACCCTCATTGTGAGGTTGCCTCAGCAGTTGAGGCGGCCGACAGCCGAAAGAGAGGTGGTCGCGTGGACGACCTGCGGATGAGCTCGCGGGGAGGACCGGGTCACGGGGCCGCGCACGAGGAGCGACCGGGCCGCCGCAGCCCCGACACGACCCGATCGGACCGGCGCCAGCTCGCGGACCGACCGGTCTCGCTGCGGCGCATCGGTGCTCTCTTCGCCGACCACAAGGCGACCCTGGCCCTCGTGGTCGTGCTCATCGTCGCGAGCTCCCTCATCGGCCTGGCACAGCCCTTCCTGGTCAGGCACATCATCGACGTCGCGCTCCCCCAGCAGGCCGTCGGCCTGCTCCTCTGGTGCGTGGCGGGCATGGTCGGGGTGGCGGTCGCGAGCGCAGCGCTCGGCATCTTCCAGACCCTGCTGTCCACCCGGATCGGCCAGCAGGTCATGCACCGGCTGCGCAGTGACCTGTTCCGTCATCTGCAGCGTCAGTCACTCGACTTCTTCACGCGCACGCGCGGCGGCGAGGTGCAGTCGCGGATGGTGAACGACATCGGCTCGATGCAGAGCGTGGTCACGAGCACCGCCACCGCCATCGCCGCCAACGTCACGGTCGTCGTGGGCACCGCCGTCGCCATGGTCGCGCTGGACTGGCGCCTGGCGCTCATCTCGCTGCTCGTCCTGCCGCCTGCGGTGGTCACGACGAGGCAGGTGGCGCGGATGCGGTACGCCGTCACGACCGCCCGGCAGCAGAAGCTGGCCGACCTGCACGTGCAGGTCGAGGAGGGCCTCTCGGTGAGCGGCATCCTGCTCGCCAAGACACTCGGCGCGGCCCCAGCGCTCTCCCGGCGCTTCGAGCAGACCTCTCACGACCTCGTCGACCTCGAGATCCGCAGCCAGCTCGCCGGCCGCTGGAGGATGGCGACCATGCAGGTCGTGTTCGCCGCCGTGCCCGCCGTCCTCTACCTGGCGGCCGGCCTTCCCGCCACCCGCGACGGCATGACGATCGGCACCCTCGTGGCCTTCGTGTCCCTGCAGGGCTCCCTGTTCCGTCCGATGATGGGCTTGCTGAACGTGGGCGTCGACGTGACCTCGAGCCTGGCCCTCTTCAGTCGCATCTTCGAGTATCTCGACCTTCCCGTCGAGATCGACGACCCCGACTCGCCGGTCCGCCTGGACGAGGTCCGCGGTGCCGTGCGCTTCGAGCACGTGACGTTCGGCTACGACTCCACCTCGCCGGTGCTGCACGACATCGACCTCGCCGTCCCGGCCGGGACGAGCCTCGCCCTCGTCGGCGCGACGGGCTCCGGCAAGTCCACGTTGGCCGGCCTCGTCGCCCGACTGCACGACCCGGACAGAGGCCGGATCATGCTCGACGGCGTCGACCTGCGCGACCTGACGCTGAGCGACCTCGCCGAGGCGGTCGGCGTCGTGACACAGGAGACCTACCTGCTGCACGCCACGGTGCGCGACAACCTGCGCCACGCGCGCCCCGAGGCCACGGACGACGAGATCGAGGCGGCGGCGCGCGCCGCCCGCATCCACGACCTCATCGAGTCCCTGCCGGAGGGCTACGACACCATGGTGGGCTCCCGTGGGCATCGGTTCTCGGGCGGCGAGCAGCAGCGGCTCGCCATCGCGCGCACCCTGCTGCGCGATCCCCGGGTCCTGGTGCTGGACGAGGCGACGAGCGCGCTCGACAACACCACCGAGCGCGAGGTCCAGGCGGCACTCGACACGCTGGCAGAAGGACGGACGACGATCACCATCGCCCACCGGCTCTCGACGGTGCGCAACGCCGACCAGATCGCCGTCCTCGACGGCGGCCGCGTCGCCGAGCTCGGCACGCACGAGGAGCTCCTGCTGCGTGGAGGTCGGTACGCCGACCTCGTCCGCGGAGGCCTGGAGCAGACCGCGGCGGCGTGATCCCCGGAGCCCGAGCTCAGCAGGCGAAGCGCCGGCGGTAGGCCTGCGGGCTGAGTCCCCGCACGCGCGTGAAGTGGTGGCGCAACGTGGCGGCGTTGCCGAAGCCGACCTCGTCGGCGATCCACTCCACGGAGCGGTCGGTGGTCTCGAGCAGCTGCTCGGCCCGCAGCACCCGCTGGTTCGTCACCCAGGAGTGGGGCGTCGCTCCGGTCTCCGCTTTGAACCGCCGCGCGAAGGTGCGCGGAGACATCAGCGACCGACGCGCAAGGGTGTCGACGTCGAGCGGTTGCTCGAGGTTCTCCACGATCCAGCCGAGCAGCGGGGCCAGGGTGTCGGCGTCGCACTCCGGCACGGCGCGTGCGATGAACTGCGCCTGGCCGCCGTCGCGCTGCGGCGGCACGACCATCCGCCGGGCGATCGCGCTGGCCACCTGGGCGCCGTACTCCTGCCGCCAGATGTGCAGCGTGGCGTCGAGTCCCGCGGCGGTGCCGGCGCTGGTGACGATCTGCCCGGAGTCGACGTAGAGCACCTCCGGCACGACCTTCGCCTCCGGGTAGCGTGCCGCCAGCTCGTCGGTGTACTTCCAGTGCGTCGTGCACTCGATCCCGTCGAGCAGCCCCACCTCCCCCAGCGCGAATGCTCCGGAGCAGACGGTGAGCAGCCGGGCGCCTCGTGCGTGGGCGCGGAGCAGAGCCTCGCGCACCCCGTCGGGCATCGGCCGGTCACGCCGCATCGCCGGAATGCCGATGAGGTCCGCCTCCTCCAGCCGGTCGAGCCCGCGGTCGACGTTGAGCGAGAAGCCGAGGCTGAACTCCACCGCGCCCGGTCGCGGCGCACAGACGTCGAAGTCGAGCAGGGGCACGCCGTCGTCCTGCCGGTCCAGGCCGAAGGCCTCGCAGAGCACGCCGAACTCGAAGGGTGCGACGCCGTCCCAGATCAGCGCCGCCACATTGCGCAGAGTCACCCAGACAGCATGCCACGATCACTGGCAGAAAATCGACGTACAGCGGCATCTCTGCCACTCGCGGCAGGATATCGACGGACGAAGGATTACTGCCATGGCCGTTGTGATCCTCATCCTCCTGGTGGCCGGCTTCGCCGCACTCACCGCCTACGCCCGTCACGACCGGTTCGCCGGCCCGCACCACCAGCGTGTCGACTTCGACGACTTCGGAGCCGCCCCCGACCACAACCTCGTCCGGCTCTGACCGAGACACACAAGAACGAACCAGGAACGCCGAAGGGCGCCCACCGAGACGGTGGGCGCCCTTCTTGGCGTGGTGCCTCATCTGAGTGCTCCGAGTGCGTGCATCGCAAGGCGGAGGAGGGAAGGCGGCCTTGGAGCGAAGCGGCCGACGACCGACGACAACGCAGCGAGGTGCGTGCTCGGAGTGCTCAGATTTAGTTGGTGCCGGTGAGCTTCTCGCGCAGCGCCTGCAGCGCCTCGTCGGAGGCGAGCGAGCCGCTGGTCTCCTCCGTGGCGGAGGAGTACGACGTGGCCTCGCCGGCCTCGGCCTCGGCCTGCTTGGCCTCGGCCTGCTGCTTGACGTGGGCCTCCCAGCGGGCGTGCGCCTTGGCGTACTGCTCCTCCCAGGCGGCGCGCTGGTCCTCGAAGCCCTCGAGCCACTCACCCGTCTCGGGGTCGAAGCCCTCGGGGTAGATGTAGTTGCCCTGGTCGTCGTAGGTGGCCTGCATGCCGTAGAGGGTCGGGTCGAACTCCTCGACGTCCGCGGCGGCGCTGGTCTCGTTGGCCTGCTTGAGGGACAGCGAGATCCGGCGACGCTCGAGGTCGATGTCGATGATCTTGACCATGACGTCGTCGTTGACCTGGACGACCTGCTCGGGGATCTCGACGTGGCGCTCGGCCAGCTCGGAGATGTGGACCAGGCCCTCGATGCCCTCCTCGACGCGGACGAACGAGCCGAACGGCACCAGCTTGGTGACCTTGCCCGGGACGATCTGGCCGATCTGGTGGGTCCTCGCGAAGTGCTGCCACGGGTCCTCCTGGGTCGCCTTCAGCGACAGGGAGACACGCTCGCGGTCCATGTCGACGTCGAGCACCTCGACGGTGACCTCGTCACCGACGGCGACGACCTCGGACGGGTGGTCGATGTGCTTCCACGAGAGCTCGGAGACGTGGACGAGACCGTCGACGCCGCCGAGGTCGACGAACGCACCGAAGTTCACGATCGAGGAGACGACACCCTTGCGGATCTGGCCCTTCTGGAGCTGGGTCAGGAAGCCGTGGCGAACCTCGGACTGCGTCTGCTCGAGCCAGGCACGGCGCGAGAGGACGACGTTGTTGCGGTTCTTGTCGAGCTCGATGATCTTCGCCTCGAGCGTCTGGCCGACGTAGGGCTGCAGGTCGCGGACGCGACGCATCTCGACGAGCGAGGCCGGAAGGAAGCCGCGCAGGCCGATGTCGAGGATGAGGCCGCCCTTGACGACCTCGATGACGGTGCCCTCGACGACGCCGTCCTCGTCCTTGACCTTCTCGATCGTGCCCCAGGCGCGCTCATACTGAGCACGCTTCTTGGACAGGATCAGACGACCCTCCTTGTCCTCCTTCTGGAGGACCAGAGCCTCGACCTGGTCGCCGACGGAGACGACCTCGTTGGGGTCGACGTCGTGCTTGATCGAGAGCTCACGCGAGGGGATGACGCCCTCGGTCTTGTAGCCGATGTCGAGCAGGACCTCGTCCCGGTCGACCTTGACGATGGTGCCCTCGACCAGGTCACCGTCGTTGAAGTACTTGATCGTCGAGTCGATCGCAGCGAGGAAGTCCTCTTCGGACCCGATGTCGTTGACCGCCACCTGGGGCGCGTCGTAGTCCGGAAGAGCGGAGAGAGTCGTCATGAAGTAGTAGGAACCTTGGTGTTGGAAGGGAATGGTCCGCGCGCGCGGAGCACACGCAATGGCCAAGCCTACGCGGCGTGGGAATCGGCGTCCAACCGACGAAGACGCCCCGTCTCCTCTACTCTGGCCGGTCGTGGACGCAACGGAGGCACCCGACCTCGACCGGTTCATGACGTCGGCCCAGCGAGTCGTGGACTACCTCAACGACCGCACGCCCTTGACCGACTGGTCGGTGAGCCGGATCTCCGACGGCGAGCAGGTGCACCTGCACGTCCGCGGCAACGCGCTCCTGCACGTGGGCGACCGCGTCCCGTGGGACGAGACGTTCTGCCGCCGCATGCTCGGCGGTGCCTCGACCCTCGTCGAGGACGCGCTGCTGGATCCGGCGTACGCCGACCTGCCGACGGCCAAGGAGATCCGGGCGTACGCCGGCGTCCCGATCGTCGAGGGCGACGGCTCGGTCTTCGGCACCCTGTGCGGTGCCCGTGCCGAGCCGCTGCGCCCCGAGGAGTGGGTCGACGAGGACCTGCTCGGTGTCTTCTCCGAGCTGCTCTCGACCCAGCTGGCACTGGTGCGCAGCAGCGCCGTCCACCACCGCGCCAGCCTGCTCGCCGAGGCTCTGGCCAACAGCGACCGGCTGACCGGACTCATGAACCGGCGCGGATGGGACCTGGTCGTGGCGGCCGCGCAGGAGCGGGTCACCGCTCTCGGGGACCGCGGCGCGGTGCTGATGATCGACCTGGACGACCTCAAGCTGGTCAACGACACCGCGGGGCATCGGGCCGGCGACCGTCTGCTGACGACGGCCGCGTCTGCCTTGCGGGGCGCCTCACGGCCCGGCGAGGGCATCGCGCGCTACGGCGGTGACGAGTTCGCGGTGTACCTCGACGGCGTCGGCATCGACCTTGCCGACGTCACGCGCCGCTACGCCGGTGCGCTCGCCGCTGCCGGCGTCGCGGCCTCGGTCGGCTCCGCGCCTGTTGCAGCAGGCCCGCTGCCCGGGACCGAGAT
Organism: Nocardioides sp. AN3; assembly: GCF_054653495.1. NCBI lineage: Bacteria > Bacillati > Actinomycetota > Actinomycetes > Propionibacteriales > Nocardioidaceae > Nocardioides > Nocardioides sp. AN3. Next base: position 96,888 of record NZ_BAAIGC010000004.1, on the reverse strand, counting down.
CGAGGAGGCCATGGCCGAGGCCGACGTCTCGATGTACGCCGAGAAGGTCCGTCGCAGGGCCCAAGCGGCGCCTGCCGGGCGGCCGCGCTAGCCTCGAGAACGTGTCCGAGGCCGCGCATCAGCCTCCTCACCCGCCCGTGCGCGCCGAGCGCCGGCCGGCGAGCGAGGAGGAGTCACGACGAGCGAACGGTCCCGACTGGGATCGATACGCGGACGAGTACCAAGCCACGCACGGGGCGTTCCTCGGCGACGTCGGCTTCGTCTGGGGGCCGGAGGGCCTGACGGAGAAGGAGGCCCACGTCCTCGGCGACGTCGACGGGCGCGACGTGCTCGAGCTCGGCTCGGGCGCCGGTCAGTGCGCCCGATGGGTCCGGACCCAGGGCGGTCGTTCCTACGGCCTCGACCTTTCCCACCGCCAGCTCCAGCACTCCCGCCGGATCGACGAGGGCACGGGAGTCGCCGTGCCGTCGGTGCAGGCGACGGCGACGACGATCCCGTTCGCCGGCGACTCCTTCGACGTCGTGTTCTGCTCGTTCGGCGCCCTGCAGTTCGTGGCGGACATCGCGGCGTGCATCGCCGAGGTCGCACGTGTGCTGAGACCGGGCGGCCGGTTCGCCTTCTCGATCACCCACCCGACGCGATGGATGTTCGCCGACGACCCAGGACCGGAGGGGCTCGTGGCCAGCCAGTCGTACTGGGACCGCACGCCCTATGTCGAGGTCGACGAGGCGAGCGACGTGGTGGCCTACGTCGAGCACCATCGCACCATCGGCGACTGGGTCGCGCTCCTGGCCGGCGCCGGCTTCCGGATCACCGACCTGCTGGAGCCGGAGTGGCCGCCGGAGCACGACCGGGTGTGGGGCGGCTGGTCGCGCACACGGGGCCTGCTGACCCCCGGCACCGCCATCTTCGGCGCCGTCCTCGACTGACGTGGGACCTCGGAGAATCGGCGTCGCATCGGCCGTCGGCCTAGGCTCGCGCACGTGACGTCGACATCGACCTTCTCGAGGAGCGCACGCGGCGCGCTGGGGAGCACCGCCGGCATCGCCGTGGCGATGGGCGTCATGAACGTCACCACCTACGGGTTCCAGATGGTCGCCGCCAGGCTGGTCGGTCCGGAGCAGTACGGCGCCATCGCGAGCCTCCTCGGCGTGGCGCTCGTGTGCGGCGTCCTCCAGCTCGGCCTCCAGGCGACGGCCGCCCGGCGGGTCGCCGCCGAGCCGGACCACGTCGCCGTGGTGGAGCACGGCATCCTGAGGATCGCCTACCGCGCGGCCGCCGTGCTGTGTCTGGCGCTCCTGCTGCTCTCTCCGCTCGTCGAGCAGCTCCTCCGGCTCGACAGCATCTACCCAGCCCTCCTCCTCGCCGTCGGGACGATCCCGCTCAGCGTGGTCGGCGCCCAGATGGGCATCCTCCAGGGGGAGCGTCGATGGACGCCCCTCGCCCTCGTCTACCTCGCCAACGGCGTGCCCCGCGTCCTCATCGGCCTCGCCGCGCTGCTCATCCGACCGACCGAGGGCTCCGCGATGGCCGCGGTGACCCTGTCGTGGTTCGCACCCCTGATCGTCGGCTGGCTTGCCCTACGGGGGAACGCGCGCCGAGCTGCCGACCCCGGCGACCTGCGGCCGATGGTGAACGAGGTCTGGCACGGGTCGTTCGCGCTCCTGGCGTTCTTCGCCCTCTCCAACGTCGACATCGTGCTCTCCCGGCATGTGCTGACCGAGCGCGACTCCGGCCTCTATGCCGGGGGCCTCATCCTGACCAAGGCCGTCCTGTTCCTCCCCCAGTTCGTCACGGTCATCGCCTTCCCGGCGATGTCGACCTCCGGCGAGCGGCGCCGCGCACTCCTGGGAGGTCTGGGCCTGGTCGCCGGTCTGGGCGTGGTCTGCGTGGCCGGCTCGATCGTCCTGTCCGGTGTCGCCATGATCTTCATCGGCGGCTCCGGCTACGCCGACGTCGAGGGCCGACTGTGGCTCTTCGCGCTGCTGGGCACCGTTCTGGCGGCCCTGCAGCTGCTGGTGTACGCCGTCCTGGCTCGGCAGAGCCGTCGCTCGGCGTACCTGATCTGGGCCGCCGTGGTCGTCGTGATCCTCCTCGGACTGCACGTCCACACGCTCACCGGGCTCGTCAGCCTCGTGTTCACGGTCGACGCCATCCTGCTGGCGCTGCTGCTCGGCCTCAGCCTGTGGCAGATGAAGGACGACCCCGTCAGCCTCTGACGCCTCAGTGAGCCGCGTCGAACCAGCTGCGGCCCGTGCCGACGGAGACGTCGAGCGGCACGAGCAGGTCAGCAGCACCACCCATCCGGTCGCGCACCAGCGTCTCCAGCGCCTCTCGCTCGCCGGCCGCGACCTCGAGCACGAGCTCGTCGTGGACCTGGAGCAGGACCCTCGAGGCGAGCCCCCGCTCATCGATCGCGCGCTGCGTCTCGAGCATGGCGACCTTGATGAGGTCGGCGGCCGAGCCCTGGATCGGGGCGTTGAGCGCCATCCGCTCCGCGGCCTCGCGACGTTGTCGGTTGTCACTCGTCAGGTCGGGAAGGTAGCGGCGTCGGCCCATGATCGTCTCGGTGTAGCCCGACTTGCGCGCCTCGTCCACGACGCCTGCCAGGTAGTCGCGGACACCGCCGAAGGTCAGGAAGTACTCCTCCATCAGCCCCCGCGCCTCGCTCGGCTCGATGCCCAGCTGCTGGGAGAGACCGAAGGCGGAGAGACCGTAGGCGAGCCCGTAGTTCATGGCTTTGATCTTCGCCCGCTGCTCGGGTGAGACCACCTCGACGCCGAAGACCCGCTGCGCGGTGATGGTGTGGAAGTCCTGCCCGGACTTGAACGCATCGATCAGGAGGGCGTCCTGGGAGAGGTGCGCCATGATCCGCATCTCGATCTGGCTGTAGTCGGCCGTCATCAGCGACTCGAAGTGCTGGCCGCCGGCGTCCTGGCCGACGATGAACCCCTGCCGGATCCGGCGACCCTCCTCGGTGCGGATGGGGATGTTCTGCAGGTTCGGCTCCGTGCTGGAGAGCCGGCCGGTCGCGGCGATGGTCTGGTTGAAGGTCGTGTGGATGCGACCGTCGCCGGCCACCGTCTTGAGCAGGCCCTCGATCGTGACGCGCAGCCGGGTGACGTCGCGGTGACGCAGCAGGTGCAGCAGGAACGGGTGCTCGGTCTTGACATAGAGCTGCTGCAGCGCGTCGGCATCCGTCGTCCAGCCGGTCTTGGTGCGCTTGGTCTTGGGCATGTCGAGCTCGTCGAAGAGCACCACCTGCAGCTGCTTGGGCGAGCCCAGGTTGATCTCCTTGCCGATGACCGCGTAGGCCTCCTCGGCGGCCTGACGCATCTGGGCCGCGAAGTGCTGCTCGAGGTCCTCGAGGTGCTCGACGTCCACCGCGATGCCGGTCTGCTCCATCCGCGCGAGCATCCCGAGCAAGGGCTGCTCGATGTCGGTGAGGAGCCGGGTGCCCCCTGCACGCTCCACCTGGTCGGCCAGGGCGACCGCCAAGTCCAGGGCGGCCCGGGCGTGCAGCATGGCCGCGGCGGCGACGTCCTCGCCATCGTCGAAGAGGGCGGCCTGGTCGGTCTCGGCCTCGTGGCGCAGCTCCCGCTTGAGGTAGCGCAGGGTCAGGTCGGCGAGGTCGTAGGAGCGCTGGTCGGGCTGGACGAGGTAGGCCGCCAGCGCCGTGTCGGTGGCCAGGCCCTCCAGCCGCCACCCCTGCGCCTCGATCGCGAGCAGCGGGCCCTTCGCGTCGTGCATGACCTTGGGTCGGCTGGCGTCGGAGAGCCAGTCGGCGAGCGCGGCGTCGTCGTCCGGCCCGAGCCTGGTCATGTCGACGTACGCCGCCCCCGCATCGGCCGCGAAGGCGAGGCCGTCGACGCGCCCCGTGCCCGAGCCCCACGCGCCACGGACGTGGACGGCGACCGGGTCGCTGCCGAGAGCAGCCAGGAACCCCGCGACCTCACCGGGCGCGAGCGTCTCGCCGGCCAGCTCGAAGCCGCCGTCGGGGACCGGCTCCTCGGCCGGCGCCAGCGTGTCCATGATGCGGGTGCGCAGCTCGCCGCGGAACTCCAGCTCGTCGAGCAGCTCCAGCGCGGCCTGGCGGTCCCACTCCCGCAGGCCCAGGTCCGTCGGTCCGACCTCGAGGGAGAGGTCGCGCACCAGCGCGTTGAGCCGCCGGTTGCGGATGACGTCGCCGAGGTGGGCGCGGAGGCTCTCCCCCGCCTTGCCGGTGATCTTGTCGGCGTGGGTCACGACGTTGTCGAGCCCGTCGTAGGTCGCGATCCACTTCGCCGCGGTCTTCGGGCCCACGCCGGGGACGCCGGGCAGGTTGTCGCTGTCCTCGCCCACGAGGGCCGCCAGCTCCGGATAGCGGGCGGGCGGCACGCCGTACTTCGTCTCCACCGCGTCGGGCGTCATCCGCGCCAGGTCGGAGACGCCACGCATCGGATAGAGCACCGTCGAGCGCTCGGTGACCAGCTGCAGCGAGTCGCGGTCGCCGGTGAGGATCAGCACCTCCATCCCGGCCTCGAGGGCCCGGGTGGTGAGGGTGGCGATGATGTCGTCGGCCTCGTAGCCCTCCAGCGCCAGGTGCGGGATGCGCCAGCTGTCGAGCATCGAGCGGATCAGCGGCAGCTGGCTGCTGAACTCGTCGGGCGTCTTGTTGCGCTTGGCCTTGTACTCCGAGTATTCCTCCAGGCGGAACGTCCGCCGCGACAGGTCGAAGGCGACCGCCGCGTGTGTCGGCTTCTCGTCGCGCAGCACGTTGGTGAGCATGGAGGTGAAGCCGTAGACCGCGTTCGTGTGCTGCCCGGTCGCCGTCGTGAAGTTCTCCACCGGCAGCGCGAAGAACGCGCGGTAGGCCAGCGAGTGACCATCGAGGAGCAGCAGTCGGGGTGTCTGGTCGGCCGGTTCCTGAGGAGCCGAGGCACGAGGCGTATCGAAGGACACCCGCCGAGCCTATCGGTCGCCGCCGACAGCAGAATGCTGCCCATGACGACCGACCGGACCGACGCGCAGACCTCCATCGACGACTTCCTCGCCGCGCTTCCCCAGGGCGCGGGCAGGCTCAACGAGAAGATGGGCATCGAGCTCGTCGAGATCTCCGCCGACCGGGTCGTGGGCACCATGCCCGTGGAGGGCAACACCCAGCCCTACGGCCTGCTCCACGGCGGCGCGTCGGTGGTGCTCGCCGAGACGTTGGGCTCGATCGGCTCGGGGATCCACGCGATGGGGCTCGACAAGATGTCGGTCGGCGTCGACATCAATGCGACCCACCACCGCGCGGCCACCTCCGGCACGGTCACCGGCGTCGCGACGGCGGTTCACCTCGGTCGGACCAGCGCCTCCTACGAGGTCGTGATCACCGACGAGCGCGGCAAGCGGGTGTGCACCTCGCGCATCACCTGCGCCCTGGTCCCGGTGCGCGAGCCGTAGGACTCCTCCCGTCAGCCTCAGCCGGCGGACTGCGCCCGTCGCATCGAGCGCCGGACGGCGAGCACGCGGTGGGGCCGCGAGGTCGGCGTCCGCGGCAGCACCTGAGCGTTGAGCTTCGCCCGCACCAGGTGCGTCGGAGCGAGCCTCAGCACGGCGTGCTGCCCCATCGCCAAACGGGCGAGGAACCGGTTGCCGTCCCGCGAGCCGGCCATGGCACCGGTCACGACGTGCGCCACCCCCTGCTCCTCGGCGAACAGCACCGCTGCCTCGATCAGCGCACGCCCGATGCCGCGCCGCCTGAACGCGGGCAGGACATGCGGGTGAAGCACCTGCAGGGCCGGCTCCAGGTTGAGCGGCGTCACCGTCGTCATCCTGACGAACACGGCGCCAGCCCGCTCGCCGTCGTACTCCGCGATGAGCACCCGCTCCTCGGAGGACTCTGCCGCTGACTTGACGATCATCTCGAGGTCTGCCACCTGCTCGGCGACGTCTGCACGACGGATCGAGTCTCGCCACAGACCCGCCAGAAAACCGGCGTCGCCCACAGCTGCCTCGCGCAGCGTCACAGGGATGCGGCTCATGTGTCCCTTGCCTTTCCAGCTCACGCTCTGGTCGGCCCCCACCTCGGCACCCCCCGCGCGTCCCGAGTCGCGGTGGGTGCCGAGGGATGAGATTACGCAGACTCTGCGGGTTACGCGACCCCCAGGTAGGCCTCACGGATCGACTTGTCGTCGAGCAGCGCGGCACCGGTGCCGGACTTCACGATCGAGCCGGTCTCCAGGACGTAGGCGCGGTCGGCCAGTGAGAGCGCCTGCTTGGCGTTCTGCTCGACGACCAGCACCGTGGTCCCCTGCTGGTTGATCTCGCTGATGATGCCGAAGATCTGCTGGATCAGCATCGGGGCCAGACCCATCGAGGGCTCGTCGAGGAGCAGAAGCCTCGGCCGTGACATGAGTGCCCGGCCGATGGCGAGCATCTGCTGCTCGCCACCCGACATCGTGCCGGCGAACTGCTTGCGGCGCTCCTGCAGGCGCGGGAAGAGCGAGAAGACCCGCTCGAAGTCCTCGTCGACGGCCGCCCGGTCCTTGCGAGCATAGGCGCCCATGTCGAGGTTCTCCGCGACCGTCATGCCCGGGAAGATCCCCCGACCCTCCGGGGCCAGACAGAGGCCTCGGCGCATGCGCTGGTCTGCTCGCAGCCTCGTGACGTCCTGGCCGTCGAACGTGATGCGCCCGCGGTGCAGCCCCCGGATGCCCGAGATGGCGCGCATCGTCGACGTCTTGCCGGCGCCGTTGGCGCCGATCAGCGCCACGACCTCGCCGGCCTCGACGTTCAGGGTCAGGCCGTGCAGCGCCTCGATCTTGCCGTAGTGGAGGACGACGTCCTCAAGCTGAAGCAGCGTCATCAGGTTCTCCCAGGTAGGCGGCGATGACCTTCGGGTTGCGGGCGACCTCGGCCGGCAGTCCGTCGGCGATCTTGCTCCCGAACTCGAGCACGACGATCCGGTCGGTGACGCCCATGACGAGCTTCATGTCGTGCTCGATGAGCAGCACCGTCAGGCCCCGGTCCCGGACCTTGCGGATGAGCCCCATCAGCTCTTCCTTCTCGGCCGGGTTGAACCCTGCGGCGGGCTCGTCCAGGCAGAGCAGCTTCGGCTCGGTGGCCATCGCGCGAGCGATCTCGAGACGACGCTGGTAGCCGTAGGGCAGGTTCTTCGCGAGCTCGTTCGCCCGGTCGGCCACACCGACGAAGCGGAGCAGGCCCATGGCGACCCGCCGTCCGGCCCGCTCCTCGGCGTAGTGCCGACTCACCCCGAAGGTCCTCGAGAACGCGCGCTTGAACCCGTTGGTCGGCAGGTCCCGATCCTCCATGCGGACACGGGGCCAGACCTTGAACAGGGCTCCGAGCACGCTCGTGTGATGGCGCGCGTCCGTGCCCACCATCACGTTCTCCAACGCCGTCATCTCCGGGAACAGCCGGATGTTCTGGAACGTGCGTGCGATCCCGAGCGCGGTGATCCGGTGCGGCTTGAGGCCGCTGATCTGCTGGCCGTCGAACCTGATCTCGCCCTCGGTCGGCTTGTAGACGCCCGTCATCGCGTTGAAGCAGGTCGTCTTGCCGGCGCCATTGGGGCCGATCAGGCCGAGGATCTCCCCCTTCTTGATGTGGAAGTCCACGTCGTTGAGGGCGACCACGCCGCCGAAGCGCAGCGTCACATGGTCGACCTCGAGCAGGATCTCGCCGGCAGCGCCCTGCGCCGTCCCGACGCTCCCCGCGGTCTGCGCCGTGTCAGTCATCGGTCGCCACCTCCTCGGCCTCCAGTCTGCGGTCTTCGAGCTCTCGTGCGCGTCTTCGGTTCGGGATCAGGCCCTGCGGACGCAGGATCATCACCATCACGAGCGCCACGCCGAAGCAGAACGGCCGCCAGTCCGACAGCCCGCGGAACCGCTCGGGGAGGTAGGTGATGAGGAACGCGCCGAAGAGAGCACCGACCATGTTGCCGGAGCCGCCGATGACGACCATCGCGACGAAGAGGAACGAGAGGTTGAGCGCGAAGCCGGTCGGCTCCACGAACTGCTGCTTGCTGGCGAACAGCAGGCCGGCAATGGCACCGACGGCAGCGCCGATGGCGAACGCCCACAGCTTGAACTTGAAGCCGGAGACGCCCATCACCGCGGCCGCGTCCTCGTCCTCGCGGATGGCCAGCCACGAGCGACCGACGCGGGAGTACTCCAGTCGGCGGACCAGCCACACGAGGAGGATGAGGACGGCCAGGCACAGCCAGTACCACCGGTAGCCGTCGATCGGGTTGAAGAACGGCTGTCCCGTGTCGGGGTTGGTCGGTCCGGGTGGCGTCGGCACGTTGGTGACGCCGTTCGGGCCGTTCGTCAGCCCGTTGGCGTTGCGGCTGATGATCCGGATGATCTCGCCGAACCCCATCGTCACGATCGCCAGGTAGTCGCCACGCAGTCGCAGCGTCGGCGCACCGAGCACGACGCCGGCCATGAGCGCGATCGCGATCGCGATCGGGACGCAGGCGACGAACGGCACGGACCACCCCTCGGAGAGCCCGAACTTCTCCGAGAACCACTTCGTCACCGGTGAGTCCGGGGACCCGAAGAGGGCCAGTGAGTAGGCGCCGATGGCGTAGAACCCGACGTATCCGAGGTCGAGCAGTCCCGCCATGCCGATGACGACGTTGAGGCCGGTCGCGACGATCATGTAGATCACGATGGTCGTCAGCACGCCCGACCAGTCCGAGCCGCCCGTCGACAGGTCGGTCCGGATGTAGGCGAACGGGTAGTTCTTGATGAACGGCAGGTAGATCGCGATCGCCAGCAGGATGCCGCTGCCGATCATCCGCACCCAGGTGGGCGCGGTCTCCCAGCGCTCCCGCAGGTTGGCGCTCTTCCAGAGCTCGGAGACCTGACTCATCATGCCCTCGCCTTCGCCAGGGACTCACCGAGGATGCCGGTGGGTCGGACCATGAGGACGAGGATCAGGACCACGAAGGCGGTGACGTCCTCCCAGTTCGAGCTGAACAGCGTCGACGAGTAGACCTCCACGACGCCGAGAAGCAGACCACCCACGAGCGCACCGCGCAGGTTGCCGATGCCCCCGAGCACAGCCGCCGTGAACGCCTTGACTCCGATGAGGAAGCCGATGTCGAACTTCGTGATGTCGTAGCGGATCGTCCACAGCATCGCAGCGATCCCCGCCATCGCTCCGCCGAGCACGAAGATGAGCATGATCACGCGGTCCTGGTTGACGCCCATCAGAGCGGCGGTGTCCGGATCCTGCGCGACGGCGCGGACACCGCGGCCCAGTCGGGACCGGTTCACGAACGTGTCCAGGCTGACCATCATGACGATGGCGGCGACGATGACGATGACCTGCGTGTTGGACACCGTGAGCCAGGAGGTGGAGATCCACTCCTTCTCCGGGATCAGCGACGGGATGCTGACCGCCGCGCGTCCGAAGGGCGGGCCGAAGATCGCGTGCAGCGCCTGGCCGAAGGTCTCGGTCAGCACCAGGGAGCAGCCGATCGCGGTGATCAGGAAGATCAGCGGCGGTGCACCCTTCTTGCGCAGCGGCCGGTAGGCGATGCGCTCGACGGCCAGCGCCGTGCCGGCGGAGGCCGCCGGCGCGAAGACGAATCCGAGGAGCGTCGCGAAGATGATCAGCCCGACGCTCGAGCCCTCGTTCGCGCCCACGAGCGAGTAGGCGCCGAGCACGGCCCAGGTGCCGACCATGAAGACCTCGGAGTGGGCGAAGTTGATCAGGCGCAGGACGCCGTAGACAAGCGTGTAGCCGAGTGCGACCAAGGCGTAGATCGAGCCCTTGGTCAACCCGTCGACGGTGAGGTCACCGAAGTGGGCGAACAGTTCGTGGAAGTTCATCTGGCCCCTCTTGGCAAGGTGTGTCAGGCAGGAGCCCGCGGCGCCCCGGTGCGCTCGGGCTGACGAACGGGGCGGCCAGGAAGAGTCCCGACCGCCCCGTCGATGGTCATGCCCGCGGGCCTCAGCTCAGCGGGATCTCCTGGTCGGGGACGAGCTGGCCGCCCTTCACCTTGTAGGCCCAGACGACGACGTTGCTCTGGGCCACATCGCCCTTGCTGTCGAACTTGTAGGTCTTCGTCAGACCCTGGCCCTGATAGTTGTCGACGAACTTCTCGACCGCTGCACGGGTCTTGGCGCCGGACTCGAACGCCTTGAGGAAGATCGTCATCGCGTCGTAGCCCTCGCCGGCGTATGCGCCGGGGGCCTCGCCGAACTTCTTCTGGTAGTCGGCACCGAAGGTGCCGCCGATCTTCTCAGCCGGAATGCAGGGGCAGGTGACGATCGCGCCCTCGGCAGCCGAGCCGGCCGCCTTCGGGAAGTCGACACCGTAGAGGCCGTCGCCGCCCATGAACTGCGACTTCACGCCGCCGTCGCGCAGCTGCTTGGCGAACGGGCCGGCCTCGGCGGCGTAGCCCGCGTAGAAGACGACGTCCGCGTTGGCGGCCTTCGCCTTCGAGACGATGGCGGAGAAATCGGTCTGACCGGTCTGCGCCTTGTCGCTGCCGACCACGAGGCTGCCGAGGACCGACTTGACCTTGTCGGCCAACGGCTGGCCGTAGGTGCTCGAGTCGTCCACGACGAAGACCGTCTTGGCCTTGAGGATGTCCTTGATGTAGTTGGCGATCGCGCCACCCTGGATCTCGTCGTAGGCGATGACGCGGTGGAACGTCGGCGCCGGGTCCTTCAGGGTGAGGTCGGTCGCGGTCGCCGACTGGCTGATCATCGTCAGGCCGGCGCCGCTGAAGATCGCCTTCGTCGCACGCGTCTCGCCCGAGAAGGCGCCGCCGATCACGCCCAGGAAGCTCTTGTCGGTGGCCATCTTCGTGGCCAGCGGCGTCGCCTTCGCCGGGTCGCCCTCGGAGTCGAACTTCACAAGCCTGATGTGGTCGTCGGGGTGCTTGGCCGACCACTCGGCGAGCGCCATCTCTGCGCCGTTGACCGACGGGATGACGACGGATGCGTTGGCACCCGAGAGGGCACCCATCACGCCGATGTTGGCGGTGATGCCCTTGGAGTTGCTGCCCGACTTGTTGTCCGTCGTGCCGCAGGCCGAGACCGCCAGACCCAGGGAGATCGCTACGGCACCGAGGCCGAGCCACTTGTTTCGTCGCAAGGGGTTCCTACTTCCTTGTGTGCAGCGGGTCTCGACCCGCCGCATGTGGGGGCGTGGGCGCGTCCCGAACTCGACCCTCATCGAGGTCGGGTCACCCACTTGGGCGGGAAGTTACACCGTTGTGCGAGTGAGAAGGAACACATCTGCCGCTCGACGAGCAAATCCTGACAAATCCGTTACCTGGATGTCCGAGGAGTTACGAGATCTTCGGCGCGTGGCGCCAACGGCCGGTCGTTCCGTCGTAGGATGCGCGCCCGCCGTCCGCTTCAGACGTCCGCCGTCCGCTTCAGGAGCCGGCGATTCCTGGGCCGTGCTCGATGACGCCGTCCGCGACCTGACGCATGGACAGGCGCAGGTCCATCGCGGTCTTCTGGATCCACCGGAACGCCTCGGGCTCGGAGAGGCTCAGCTGTGCCTGGAGCACGCTCTTCGCGCGGTCCACCGCCTTGCGCGTCTCGAGGCGCTCGGTCAGCCCCGCGACCTCCGCCTCGAGGTGGGCCAGCTCGGAGAAGCGGCTGACGGCCAGCTCGATGGCAGGCACGAGGTCACTGGCGGTGAAGGGCTTCACCAGGTAGGCCATCGCGCCGGCGTCGCGCGCCCGCTCCACCAGCTCGCGCTGCGAGAACGCGGTCAGCATGACCACCGGGGCGATGCGCTGCCGGGCGATCGCCTCCGCGGCGGAGATGCCGTCCAGGACGGGCATCTTGACATCGAGGATGACCAGGTCCGGCTTGTGCTTCTGGGCCAGCTCGATCGCGGCCTGCCCGTCGCCCGCCTGCCCCACGACGTCGTACCCCTCCTCGGCGAGCATCTCGGCGAGATCCATGCGGATCAGCACCTCGTCCTCAGCGATGACGACGGTGCGTGGCGTTGCGCTCGGGCCCTGGGTCACGGGGTTAGGCTAAGTCATCGCCGCGACGAGGGCCTGGTGTGCGAGCAGAACGTGCGCATCCGGTACGGTTTCGGGGCCAAGCCCCGGTACTCCAACGGCAGAGAGAGTGGTCTCAAACACCATCCAGTGTGAGTTCGAATCTCACCCGGGGCACGCGCTGACGGCCACTGTCGGTGGTGACGTCCAGGATTCCTGGGGTGTACTCGGATCTCGTACGCCGGCGCGCGATGACACTCCTCCAGGGCGGTACCTCTCTGTCGGAGGCAAGTCGCGCAGTGGGGGTCAGTCGCTCGACGCTTCGCGAGTGGCGCGATCGCCCGCGCGCCGCGCCGGCTGCAGGTGAGTGCCCGGTCTGCCAGCCGGCCACGCTCGACAAGCCGGCGTACGCCGCCCTCTTGGGCTTCTACTTGGGCGACGGCTGCATTTCGTCCGCGGCGCGGTACCACGCACTGCGGATCGCCTGTGACGCGCAGTACCCCGGGATCATCGCCGACATCACCGCCGTGCTCACCCGCGTGCGGTCGGGCATGGCGGTCTTCCACGTGGCGGCTCCGGGAGCGGTCGTCGTGCAGGCGCATTGGAAGCACTGGCCCTGCCTGTTCCCCCAGCACGGCCCCGGCCGCAAGCACGAGCGCCCCATCGTCCTCGCGGCCTGGCAGCGGGAGACCGTCGAGGAGCACCCCGCCGCGTTCCTGCGGGGACTCTTCCATTCCGACGGGTGCCGCGCGAACAACTGGACCCAGAAGGTCGTGGGCGGCGAGGCGAAGCGGTACGACTACCCGCGCTGGCAGTTCACGAACAACTCCGACGACATCCGAGGCCTGTGCTGCTGGGCACTGGACCTGCTCGACCTCCCCTGGCGGCAGTCGAACTGGAAGACCATCAGCGTCTCCCGGCGTGCCGCCGTCGCCCGGCTCGACGAGCTGATCGGCCTCAAGACCTGAGGCCCTGGAGCGGAGCGGCCGTCGAGCGCCGACAACGCGGCCAGGCTCGCGCTATGCGTGCTCAGCGGCGGCGATAGGCGGGGGCGACCTCATTGATCGCATCCCCCATGCGGTGGATGCGCAGGGCGTTCGTGGAGCCGGGGATGCCCGGCGGGCTTCCGGCGATGATGACGACGAGGTCGCCCTCCTCGACCCGGCCGAGCTGGAGCAGCGCCTCGTCGACCTGGCGGACCATCTCGTCGGTGTGCTCGACCTCGGCGACCTTGAAGGTCTCCACTCCCCACGTCAGCGCGAGCTGGGAGCGGACCGTCGAATGGGGCGTGAAGGCGAGCAGCGGGATCTCGCCACGCAGGCGGGACAGGCGCCGCGCGGAGTCGCCGGAGGAGGTGAAGGCGACCAGATACTTCGCCCCGACCCGCTCGGCGACCTCCTGGGCCGCCTTGGCGATCACACCGGAGCGGGTGTGCGGGTCCCAGGGCAGCGGAGCGAGCCGACCGAGCTCGAACGCGTGGATCTCGGTGGCGTCGATGATGCGGGCCATCGTCTCGACGGTGTGGATCGGGTAGTCGCCCACGCTCGTCTCGGCCGACAGCATGACCGCGTCGGTGCCGTCGAGCACGGCGTTGGCCACGTCCGAGGCCTCAGCCCGTGTCGGCTGTGGGTTGGTGATCATCGACTCCAGCATCTGCGTGGCGACGATGACGGGCTTGGCGTTGAGGCGCGCCTTCTCGACGATCTGCTTCTGGAGGAACGGCACCTCCTCGAGCGGACACTCCACGCCCAGGTCGCCGCGCGCGACCATGAACGCGTCGAACGCCTCGATGATCTCGTCGAGGTTGTCGATGGCCTGCGGCTTCTCGATCTTGGCGATGATCGGCACGCTGACGCCGACCTCGCGCATGATCTTGCGCACGTCCTCGGCGTCCGCGGCGTCCCGCACGAACGACAGCGCGACGTAGTCCACGCCGAGCTGGAGCGCGAAGCGGAGGTCGTCGATGTCCTTCTCGGACAGCGCCGGGACCGACACGGCGACGCCCGGCAGATTGATGCCCTTGTTGTTGCTGACCGGACCGCCGACGAGCACCTCGGTGCGCACGTCGGTGCCGTCCTCCACGCCGGTGACGCGCAGACGGATCTTGCCGTCGTCGATCAGCAGCGTGTCGCCGACCGAGACGTCACCGGGCAGCCCCTTGTACGTCGTCCCGCAGATCGTGTCGTCGCCCTCGACGTCGCGCACCGTGATGGTCCACGCCTGCCCGCGGCGCAGGTGCCACTTGGAGCCGTCCTCGGTCGGCCTGAACGTCTCGAGGCGGATCTTGGGCCCCTGCAGGTCGGCGAGGATGCCGACGCTCTTGCCACTGGAGTCCGACGCCGCCCGGACGAGGCGGTAGCGCTCGGCGTGGTCCTCATGGCCGCCGTGGCTCATGTTCAGCCGGGCGATGTCCATCCCGGCGTACACCAGTTCCTTGATGCGGCGCTCCGTCCCCACGGCGGGACCCAGCGTGCACACGATCTTCGCTCGCCTCACAGGGCCTAAGCCTAGCGACTCTGGATCGTTCCAAAAGCATCAGGGGTGACTGACCCTCGGGTAACAAGCAGCGAGCGCCCGTCGAGCCTGCGGGAGCAGGCGCGACGGGCGCTCGCCGACGATGCTCGACGGGTGCCGGCGCGACTCAGACCATGAGCGGGCGGTCGGTCGGCTTGATCGGCGCCGGCAGGCTGGTCGAGCCCGTGAGGTAGCGGTCGACCGCCGCAGCGGCTGCCCGACCCTCGGCGATCGCCCACACGATGAGCGACTGGCCGCGGCCGGCGTCACCAGCCACGTAGACGCCCGGCACCGAGGAGGCGTAGGAGCCGTCGCGCGCTACGTTGCCACGCGGGTCGAGGTCGACACCGAGCTGCTCGAGCAGCCCGGCCTTCTCAGGCCCGACGAAGCCCATCGCGAAGAGGACCAGGTCGGCCATGATCTCGCGCTCGGTCCCCTCCTTCTCGACGAGGCGGCCCTCGACGAGCTCGACGTCGACGAGCTTCAGTGCCCGCACGTTGCCCTCGGCGTCGCCGAGGAACTCCTTGGTCGAGACCGCGTAGACGCGGTCGCCGCCCTCCTCGTGCGCCGAGGAGACCCGGAAGACCATCGGGTACGTCGGCCAGGGCTGCCCCGACGGTCGGTCGACCGGCGGCTCGGGCAGGATCTCCAGCTGCGTGATCGACGTGGCGCCCTGACGGATCGAGGTGCCGAGGCAGTCGGCGCCGGTGTCGCCGCCGCCGATGATGACGACGTGCTTGCCGGTCGCGGTGATCTGCCCGTCGACGCTCTGGCCCAGCGAGGACCGGTTCGCCTGCGGCAGGAACTCCATCGCCTGGTGGATGCCCTCGAGCTCGCGTCCAGGGACCTGCAGGTCGCGTGCCTCGGTCGAGCCCATGGCGAGTACGACGGCGTCGTACCGGTCGCGCAGCGCGGCGCCGGTGAGGTCCCCGCCGACGTCGACCCCGGTCCTGAAGACGGTGCCCTCGCGGCGCATCTGCTCCAGGCGCCGGTCGAGGTGCTTCTTCTCCATCTTGAACTCGGGGATGCCGTAGCGCAGCAGGCCGCCGATCGCGTCGGCGCGCTCATAGACGGCGACCGTATGGCCGGCCCGGGTGAGCTGCTGGGCGGCAGCCAGTCCGGCCGGGCCGGAGCCGACGACCGCGACCGTCTTGCCCGAGAGCCACTCCGGCGGCTGAGGCCGAACGAAGCCGGACTCCCAGGCACGGTCGATGATCGAGACCTCGACGTTCTTGATCGTCACCGGGTCGGAGTTGATGCCCAGCACGCACGCCGTCTCACACGGGGCCGGGCAGAGCCGGCCGGTGAACTCCGGGAAATTGTTGGTCGCGTGCAGGCGCTCGATCGCGCCCTCCCAGTCGTCGCGCCAGACCAGGTCGTTCCACTCCGGGATGATGTTGCCCAGCGGGCAGCCCTGGTGGCAGAACGGGATGCCGCAGTCCATGCAACGGCTCGCCTGGGTGTTGATGATCGGAAGCAGGGCCCGGCCGATGCCGTCCGGGTAGACCTCGTCCCAGTCCTTGACCCGCTCCTCGACCGGACGACGCGTCGCGACCTCACGGCCCGCCTTCAAGAAGCCCTTCGGGTCAGCCATCCTGCGTCACCCTTCCCCTGTCGTCGCGTCGCTCAGCCATGGAGGACCTCCATGATCCGGGCAGCCGCCTCGTCCTCGTCGAGGCCCTCCTCGAGGGCCTCCTCCTGGGCCTCGAGGACCCGCTTGTAGTCGCTGGGCATGACCAGGGTGAACCGGGTCAGCGCGGCCTCCCAGTCGCCGAGCAGCTCCTCGGCGACCTCGGAGCCGGTCTCCTCGAGGTGCTTGACCACCAGGGTCTTGAGCTCGTCGGCGTACTTCTTCGGAACCGGGCCGAGCTCGACGAGCTCGGTGTTGACCCGCTGGTGCTTGAGGTCGAGCACGAAGGCGTAGCCACCCGACATGCCGGCCGCGAAATTGCGGCCCGTCTTGCCGAGGACGACGACGCGGCCGCCGGTCATGTACTCGCACCCGTGGTCGCCCACACCCTCGGTCACGACCGTCGCACCGGAGTTGCGCACGCAGCACCGCTCCCCCACGCCGCCGCGGAGGAACATCTCGCCTGACGTGGCGCCGTAGCCGATGGTGTTGCCGGCGATGATGTGCTCGTCGGACCTGAAGGTGGCCGAGCGGTCGGGCCGCACGACGACCCGTCCGCCCGAGAGGCCCTTGCCGACGTAGTCGTTGGCGTCACCTTCGAGCCGAAGCGTGACGCCGGTCGGCAGGAACGCGCCGAACGACTGGCCCGCCGAGCCGGTGAAGGTGAGGTCGATCGTGCCGTCGGGCAGACCGGCGCCGCCGTACTTCTTCGTGACCTCGTGGCCGACGATCGTGCCGACGGTGCGGTTGACGTTCCGGATCGGGACCTGCGCCCGCACCGGCTCGCCTGACTCGATCGCGGGCCGGACCAGCGGCAGGAGCGTGGTGACGTCCAGCGACTTCTCCAGGGCGTGGTCCTGCGTCTTGGTCTGGCGCAGGTCCTGCCCGGCGAACTGCTCCGCCATCTGCACCTGGTGGAAGACGGGTGCCAGGTCGAGACCCGACGCCTTCCAGTGGTCGACGGCCTCGCGGGTGTCGAGCACGCCGACCTGGCCGATGGCCTCCTCGAGCGAGCGGAAGCCCAGCTCGGCGAGGATCTCGCGGACCTCCTCCGCGAGGTAGAGGAAGAAGTTGACGACGTGCTCGGCCTGGCCGGTGAACCGCTCGCGCAGGAGCGGGTTCTGCGTGGCCACGCCGACCGGGCAGGTGTCGAGGTGGCAGACCCGCATGAGGATGCACCCGGCGACCACCAGCGGCGCGGTCGCGAAGCCGTACTCCTCCGCGCCGAGCAGCGCGGCGATGACGACGTCGCGTCCGGTCTTGAGCTGGCCGTCGGTCTGCACCACGATCCGGTCCCGCAGACCGTTGAGGAGCAGCGTCTGCTGCGCCTCGGCGAGACCGAGCTCCCACGGACCGCCGGCGTGCTTGAGCGAGGTCAGCGGCGAGGCGCCGGTGCCCCCGTCGTGGCCGGAGATCAGCACCACGTCCGCGTGCGCCTTGGAGACGCCGGCGGCGACCGTGCCCACGCCGACCTCGGCGACCAGCTTCACGTGGACGCGGGCGGTCGGGTTGGCGTTCTTGAGGTCGTGGATCAGCTGAGCCAGGTCCTCGATGGAGTAGATGTCGTGGTGCGGCGGCGGGCTGATGAGGCCCACACCCGGCGTCGAGTGCCGGGTCTTGGCCACCCACGGGTACACCTTGTGGCCGGGCAGCTGCCCGCCCTCGCCCGGCTTCGCGCCCTGCGCCATCTTGATCTGGATGTCGTCGGCGTTGGTGAGGTACTCGCTGGTGACGCCGAACCGGCCGGAGGCGACCTGCTTGATCGCGCTGCGCCGCTTCGGGTCGTAGAGCCGCTCGGGGTCCTCGCCGCCCTCGCCGGTGTTGGACTTGGCGCCCAACATGTTCATGGCGATCGCGAGGGTCTCGTGCGCCTCCTGGGAGATCGACCCGTAGGACATCGCGCCCGTGGAGAACCGCTTGACGATCTCGCTCGCGGGCTCGACCTCGTCGATCGGGATCGGGCCGCGGCCGGTCTCCTCGGCGCCCTTGAAGCGGAACAGACCGCGCAGCGTCATCAGGCGCTCGGCCTGCTCGTCGACGCGCTGGGTGTACTGCTTGAAGATGTCGTAGCGCCCCGCTCGCGTCGCGTGCTGGAGCCGGAAGACGGTCTCAGGGTCGAAGAGGTGCGGCTCGCCCTCGCGGCGCCACTGGTACTCGCCGCCGATCGCGAGCTCACGGTGCGCGGGGGCGACGCCGTCGCGCGGGTACGCCGTCGCGTGCCGCTTGGCCACCTCCTCGGCGATCACGTCGAGCTCGATGCCGCCGAGCTTGGAGACGGTGCCGGTGAAGTATCGGTCCACCACCGACTGGGACAGGCCCACGGCCTCGAAGATCTGGGCGCCCATGTAGGAGGCCACCGTCGAGACGCCCATCTTGGACATCACCTTGAGCACGCCCTTGCCGAGCGCCTTGATGAGGTGCTTGACCGCGACCTCGGGCTCGACCTTGACGTAGTGACCCTCGCGGGCGAGGTCCTCGACCGACTCCATCGCGAGGTAGGGGTTGACGGCCGTGGCGCCGTACCCCACGAGCAGCGCGACGTGGTGCACCTCGCGGACGTCGCCCGCCTCGACCAGGAGACCCACCTGTGTGCGGGTCTTCTCGCGGACGAGATGGTGGTGGACGGCACCGGTGAGCAGGAGCGACGGGATCGGGGCGAGCTCGGCGGTCGAGTGACGGTCGCTGAGCAGGATGATGCGCGCACCGTCGGCGATCGCCTGCGAGACCTCGGCGCAGATCTCCTCGATGCGCGCCGCCATCGCGGCGCCGCCACCGTGGACGTCGTAGAGACCCCGGGAGACGTGCGCGATGAACCCCGGCATGTCGCCGTCGCGGTTGATCTGGCGGATCTTGGCCAGGTCGTCGTTGGAGATGACCGGGAACGGCAGGACGACCTGACGGCACGACGCCGGGCCCGGCTTGAGCAGGTTGGTCTCCGGTCCGATCGTGCCGGCGAGGCTCGTGACGAGCTCCTCGCGGATCGCGTCGAGCGGCGGGTTGGTGACCTGGGCGAAGAGCTGGGCGAAGTAGTCGAACAGCAGTCGCGGCTTGTCGCTCAGGGCCGCGATCGGCGAGTCCGTGCCCATCGAGCCGATCGGCTCGGCGCCCGTGTTCGCCATGGGCGTGAGGAGGATGCGCAGCTCCTCCTCGGTGTAGCCGAAGACCTGCTGGCGGCGGGTGACCGAGGCGTGCGTGTGGACGATGTGCTCGCGGTCGGGGACGTCCTCGAGTCGGATGAGGCCCGCGTGCAGCCACTCGTCGTAGGGCTGCTCGGCAGCGAGACCGGACTTGATCTCGTCGTCCTCGATGATCCGGTGCTCCTCGGTGTCGACGAGGAACATCCGGCCGGGCTGCATGCGGCCCTTGCGCACGACCTTGGCCGGGTCGATGCCGTCGAGCACGCCGGCCTCGGACGCGTAGACGACCAGGCCGTCGTCGGTCACCCAGTAGCGGCCCGGGCGCAGACCGTTGCGGTCGAGGACGGCCCCGACCTGCGCGCCGTCGGTGAAGACGACGTTGGCGGGGCCGTCCCACGGCTCCATGAGAGTGGAGTGGAACTCGTAGAAGGCGCGGCGCTGGGGATCCATCTCGCCGTGGTTCTCCCACGCCTCGGGGATCATCATGAGCACCGAGTGCGGCAGGCTGCGCCCACCCATGTGGAGCAGCTCCAGCACCTCGTCGAAGCTGGCCGAGTCGGAGGCGCCCGGGGTGCAGATCGGGAAGATCCGCTCGATGTCGCCCGGGATGAGCTCGGAGGCGAGCAGGGCCTCGCGCGCCCGCATCCAGTTGCGGTTGCCCATGACCGTGTTGATCTCGCCGTTGTGCGCGATGAAGCGGAACGGGTGGCTCAGCGGCCAGCTGGGGAACGTGTTGGTCGAGAAGCGCGAGTGCACCACGGCGATCGCCGAGGCCATCCGCTCGTCGCGCAGGTCGGGGAAGACGTCCGCGAGCTGCGCCGTCGTCAGCATGCCCTTGTAGACGAGCGTGCGGCCCGAGAGGGACGGGAAGTAGGCGTCGGTCTCGTGCTCGGCGCGCTTGCGCAGCACGAAGGCGAGGCGCTCCAGCGCCATGCCTGTCAGCCGCTGACCGGCACCGGCCACGAAGATCTGCTCGAAGGCCGGCATGACGGCCAGGGCCGTCGAGCCGAGGGTCGCCGGGTCCACCGGGACGGTGCGCCAGCCGAGGACGACGAGGCCCTCCTCGGCGGCGATCTCCTCGATGCGCTGCTTGTCCTTGGCCACCTGGCCTGCGTCGCCCGGCAGGAAGGCGGTGCCCACGGCGTACGCGCCCGCGGTCGGCAGGTCGCCGATCCCGCTCTCAGCGGCGACAGCGCGCAGGAACTCGTCGGGGACCTGGAGGAGGATGCCAGCGCCGTCCCCGGAGTTGACCTCGGCTCCCGCGGCACCGCGGTGGTCGAGGTTCTCCAGGGCGGTGATGCCCTGTCGGACGATCTCGTGGCTGGGGACGCCGGTCAGGGTCGCCACGAACGCCACGCCGCAAGCGTCACGCTCGAAACGCGGGTCGTAGAGGCCCTGAGGCGGGGGGAACGAGTGCGAGTAGGGCACCAGTGCTCTCCCGTCGACTTCGTGCACGCGCACGCGTCAGACCGGATCTCCGGCTGGGCGTGTGCCGTGCTGTTCGGCAAGGACTAGAAGTGCAAGGGACGGCATTGGCCCACGCGATACGCGAAGGTTACCACCGTGTGACACGAGATCGCACACGGCGGCCGGATCGGCCGGATCAGTCGGTCTCGGGCGCCGGGGCGCTCGACTCACTCCTCGGCTCGACGTAGACCTGCTCCTCGCGTCCGGGATGGGTCCGCAGGCTCCACACGAAGAACGCCAGGGCGGCGACGAACAGGACGAGGGAGGTCCACACGTTGAACCGGAGGCCGAGGACGTCGTGCAGCTCGACGGTGTCGATGCGCAACTGCTCGATCCAGAACCGGCCGGCCGTGTAGATCATCACGTAGAGCGCCAGGACCCGGCCGTAGCCGAGCCGGAAGCGACGCTCGAGCCAGAGGAGCAGGCAGAACCCGGCCAGGTTCCAGAGGCACTCGTAGAGGTAGGTCGGGTGGAACGTCGCGACGTGCTCGTATCCCGGCACCCGGTGGGCAGGGTCGATCTCGAGACCCCAGGGCAGGGTGGTCGGCTTGCCGTAGAGCTCCTGGTTGAACCAGTTGCCCCAGCGTCCGATCGCCTGGGCGACCAGGAGGGTCGGTGCGATGGTGTCGACGAGCGGCAGCATCCGGATCCCCTTGCGCCGCGCGCAGATGTAGGCACCGACGGCACCACCCGCGATGCCGCCCCAGATGCCGAGGCCGCCGTGCCAGACGTAGAGCGCGTTCCATGCGCTCTTGCCCGGCCCGAAGTAGAGGTCGTGGTCGGTGGCCACGTGGTACAGCCGCGCACCGACGATGCCGAAGGGCACGGCCCACAGCGCGACGTCCTGGATCTCGCCGGCCTTGCCCCCGCGCGCGACCCAGCGGCGCTCGCTCAGCCAGACAGCGACGACGATGCCGAGGACGATGCAGAGCGCATAGCCGCGCACCGGCACGGGCCCGAGATGCCAGACCCCTTGGGAGGGGCTGGGGATGCTCAGCGCAACGATCGAGGGAACAGTCATGAGTCCTTCGGGGCCTTCCCGTGGAGGATCGCCGTGATGTCGGCGGCGAACTGGGCCGAGGAGGTGTCCATGTCCCACAGCACCGTGCTCGTATGGTCAGGACCGATGGCCGTGACCTGGGTGCTGTGGGTGTTGAGGTCGTAGCCGCCGCTGGCCAGCTTCGTGCCGTCGGAGACGTAGACGGCGAGCGGCTTGGCGACGTCGACGATGGTCTGCAGCTTGCCGGTCAGGCCGATGAAGCGGGGGTCGTAGTGCCCGAGGTAGCCGCGCAGCACCGCCTCGGTGTCACGCGCCGGGTCGGTGGTGATGAAGACGACGTCCACCTTGTCCCGGTCGGCCTTGTCCAGGCGGGTCATCGCGCTGGCCAGGCTGGACATCACCATCGGGCAGATGTCCGGGCAGTGGGTGTAGCCGAAGAAGACCAGGGTCAGCGGCTTGGTGGTGCTCGTGGTGAGGGAGTACGGCGCGCCGGCGGTGTCGGTCAGCGGCGTGGCCGGGACCTGGTAGGGAGCGTGCGTGATCCCCGAGAACCTCACCTCGCCCCCGCCGCGGCAGGCGGTCAGGGCGAGCAGTGCGGCAACGAGTGTCGCGGCGAGCGCGCAGCGACGCCGCCTAGGCACGCCTGACGCCTGCGGCCAGGTCCTCCGTCAGCGCGGTGAGCGCGCTGAGCGCCGCGCGTCGGTCCCCCGCGTGGTCGAGCAGGGCACGGACGAAGGCACTGCCGACGATCACACCGTCGGCGTACGCCGCCACCGACGCCGCCTGGTCCCCATCGGAGACGCCGAGGCCCACTCCGACGGGCAGGTCGGTCGTCGACTTGGTCCGCGCGACGAGCGGCGCGGCGAGGTCGGACGTCGTCGTGCGGGCACCGGTCACCCCCATGACGGCGGTTGCGTAGACGAAGCCCCGGCAGGCCGCCGTCGTCATCGCGATCCGCTCGTCGGTGCTGGACGGGGCGACCAGGAAGATCTTGTCGAGGTCGTGCGCGTCGGCCGCCGAGATCCAGGCCTCGGCGTAGTCCGGGGTGATGTCGGGCGTGATCAGACCCGCACCTCCGGCGTTGGCGAGGTCGGCGGCGAACCGCTCGACGCCGTACTTCTCGACAGGGTTCCAGTAGGTCATCACGACGGTCGGCACGCCGGTCGCAGCCACCGCCTCGACGGTCCGGAGGACGTCGACCGTGCGCACGCCGCGGTCGAGAGCCTGCTGCGCCGCAGCCTGGATCGTGGGGCCGTCCATCACGGGGTCGCTGTAGGGCAGCCCGACCTCGATGACGTCGCATCCCGCGGCGACCATCGCGCGCAGCGCCTCGATGCCCCCGTCGACGTCGGGGAAGCCGGCCGGCAGGTAGCCGACCAGCGCCGCCCGGCCGTCGGCCTTCGCCTTCTCGAACGCGGTGCGCGTGCTCATCCCTCGGCCCCCAGCTTGAACCACTCCATCGCCGTGCCCATGTCCTTGTCGCCGCGCCCGCTCAGGCTGACCAGGATGGTCGCGCCCTCGGGCAGCTCCGGCGCGACCCGTAGCGCCCCGGCCACGGCGTGGGCCGACTCGATGGCCGGGATGATGCCCTCGGTCCGCGCCAGCAGCGAGAAGGCCTCCATGGCCTCGGTGTCGGTGACCGGCTGGTAGGACGCCCGACCGCTCTTGGCCAGCCATGAGTGCTGCGGCCCGACGCCGGGATAGTCCAGGCCGGCCGAGATCGAGTGCGACTCGATGGTCTGCCCGTCGGAGTCCTGCAGGACGAAGGTGCGCGCCCCGTGCAGAACGCCGGCGTCGCCCGCGGTGATCGTGGCGGCGTGGCGGCCGGTCTCGTAGCCGTCGCCCCCGGCCTCGAAGCCGTAGATGCGCACGTCGGCGTCGTCGAGGAAGGCCGTGAAGAGGCCGATCGCGTTCGACCCACCCCCGACGCAGGCAGCGATGGCGTCCGGCAGGGCGCCGTACTGCTCCAGCACCTGAGCTCGTGCCTCATCACCGATGCCGCGGGTCAGGTCGCGCACGAGCGTGGGGAACGGGTGCGGTCCGGCGGCCGTGCCGAAGAGGTACGCCGTCGTGTCGACGCTGGCGACCCAGTCGCGCAGCGCCTCGTTGATCGCGTCCTTGAGCGTCGCGCTGCCCGAGTCGACAGCGATGACCTCCGCGCCCAGCAGCTGCATCCGCGCCACGTTGAGCGCCTGGCGCTCGGTGTCGACCTTGCCCATGTAGACGGTGCAGTCGAGCCCGAAGTACGCCGCGGCGGTCGCGCTGGCGACCCCGTGCTGACCGGCGCCGGTCTCGGCGATGACGCGGGTCTTGCCCATCCGGCGCGTCAGCAGCGCCTGGCCGAGCACGTTGCGGATCTTGTGCGCGCCGGTGTGGTTGAGGTCCTCCCGCTTGAGCAGGATGCGTCGCCCCACCTTCTCCGAGAGGCGCTTGGCCTCGTAGAGCGGACTGGGCAGGTTGGCGTAGTCGCGCAGGATGGCGTCGAACTCGGCGACGAACTCGGGGTCGGCCTTGGCCTGCTGCCAAGCCAGGTCGAGCTCGTCGAGCGCCTTCATGAGCGCCTCCGGCATGAACTTCCCGCCGAAGCCCTCGGCAGGTCCGCCGAACCAGCCGCGGGCGTCGGCGTCATACGACGTGTGCTCGTTGAGGTGGGTCGTCATGGCGTCACTCCTGTCATGCTGCGCACGGCGGCCTCCGGGTCGCCGTCCTTCACGAGCGCCTCGCCGACGAGCACCGCTCGGGCGCCCTCGCCGACATACCGCTTCACGTCGGTGGGCCCGAAGATGCCCGACTCGGCGACCTTGACGCGGTCGTCCGGGATGAGCGGAGCGAGCCGGCCGAAGGCGTCCTCGTCGATGGCGAGCGTCTTGAGGTTGCGCGCGTTGACGCCGACCAGCTCGGCGCCGAGGGAGACCGCGCGTTCGGTCTCGATCTCGTCGTGGACCTCGACCAGCACGGTCAGGCCGAGCTCGCGTGCGGTGTCGTGCAGGCGGCGGAGCTCCTCGTCGTCGAGGGCGGCGACGATGAGGAGCGCCAGGTCGGCGCCCGCGGCCCGCGCCTCGAGGAGCTGATAGGCCTCGACGATGAAGTCCTTGCGCAGGATCGGGACGTCGACGGCCGCCCGCACCGAGCGCAGGTCCTCGAGACTGCCTCCGAAGCGGCGCTGCTCGGTCAGGACGCTGATCGCGGCCGCTCCCCCGCGCTGGTAGGCGAGGGCGAGCTCGGCGGGGTCGGGGATGTCGGCCAGCGCACCCTTGCTCGGGCTCCTGCGCTTCACCTCGGCGATCACGCTGCTGCCGGCGGCACGGAAGTGCGGCATCGGGTCACGGGGCGGGTCGACGTCGGCGACCGCCGCACGCAGATCGGCCTCGCTCGTCCCGGCCCGGCGCTCCTCGAGGTCGGTGCGCACTCCGGCGATGATCTCGCCGAGCACGCCGTCTACCTGGCCCACTGCTTCCCTCTCGTTCCTCGCCGGCCGCACCGGCGACCTCCCGAGTGTTTCATGCCGCGCCAGTGCGTCATTCCCCGCCCGGGAGCCGCTGAGACAGATAGTGTCCGGCTGACTCTCGGCCGTAGCGCCGCAACTTCGCGAAAGGACCCTGATGAGCTACGGGACTCCCCCGCCTCCTCCCCCGCCGGGGTACGGCATGCCGCAGTACGGCGCGCCGGCCCCCAACCACCGCCGTGCCGTGCTCATCCTCGTGCTCGGCATCCTCAGCATCCCCTGCTGCGGCTTCCTCACCGGCATCCCCGCGATCGTCATGGGGCGCCGAGCACTCGACGAGATCGACCGCTCCGGCGGTGCGATCGGCGGCCGAGGGATGGTCAACGCCGGCTACATCTGCGGCATCGTCGGCACGGTGCTGTCGATCATCGGCATCGTTGTCCGCATCATCCTGGCCGCGAACAGCTGAGCACATGAGCTACGGATCTCCACCTCCGTCGGGCTACGGCTCGCCGTATCCGGGATATGGCCCTCAGCCGCCGAACCACCCGCAGGCGACGACCATCCTGGTCCTGGGCATCCTGAGCCTCGCCGTCTGCGGCATCCTCGGCATCCCGGCCTGGGTGATGGGCAACCGCGTCCTGCGCGAGATCGACTCCTCGGGCGGCGCCATCGGCGGAC
Source organism: Nocardioides sp. AN3 (assembly GCF_054653495.1). Lineage (NCBI taxonomy): Bacteria > Bacillati > Actinomycetota > Actinomycetes > Propionibacteriales > Nocardioidaceae > Nocardioides > Nocardioides sp. AN3. The sequence continues at coordinate 71,046 of NZ_BAAIGC010000004.1, read as the reverse complement.
GCGGCAGCGTGCAGGCTGGCCGGATCTGCGGGATCGTCGCCACGGTGCTGCTCGCCCTCGGCGTGGTGTTCGTGATCGGCATCTTCGCCCTGATCGCCATCGGCGCGGTCACCTCGACGTCGACGACCTGAGCCCCGCCATACTCCTCAGGGCGCGAGCCACGCGCCCTGGGGAGTGTTGCGCAGGACGAAGAAGGTCAGCGCCACCACACCGCCGGCCCACCACAGCGCACGGCGCACCCTCTCTGGGAGCTGACGCGCAGGGGCTCCGCGCCAGGCCCGGACCGCCCACAGCGCGAGCAGGACCGTCGCCACGGGGATGCCCAGCGTGACCAGCAGGTTGCTCGAGGCGGCCGCCTTGACCTGGCCGTTCGTCAGGTCGTTGACCGCCCGCAGGCCGCCGCAGCCTGGGCAGTAGATCCCGAGCAGGGACAGCGGGCACACGCCCCAGCTGCCGCGCTGGTGCGGGTCGCGCAGATGCAGCGCGAGGGTGGCGGCCGCGAGGCTGCCGATGGTGACGAGCGGGGCGCGCAGTCGCTCCCGCCGCGTCAGCGGCGCCTGCGGAGCGACCAGCGCCGTCATCGGACTAGTGGCTGCCGTGGAAGCCGAGCTTGGCGAGGACGCCGAAGACGATGCCGGCGATGACGACGAGTGCCGCGCCGATCCAGAAGATCACGTAGTTGACCGGGTCGAGCATGAGGCCGACGCTGCCGACGACGAAGCCCAGCAGGGCCACAGAGACGGCGCTCCAGGCGGCCGGGGTGTTGCCGTGGCTGTCGGACATGCGGGGCTCCTTCAAGACGTTCGACGTGCGTAGCGAGTGGAAGTCTATTCGGGCCGCTCGGACGACGGCGGACTGGTCGGGTCATGACCCTGGTCGAGCGACTTCCAGACGTCCAGGCTCGAACGCTCGGCCAGCGGCACCCGGGCGTCGCGCTCCGCGGCGCTGGCACCAGCGGGTGCGTCGTATCGCCGGCCCATCTCGGGCCAGCCGGGCGCCTTGGCGACCGCGATGCCGGCGGCGACGAACGAGACGAGGCAGCCCACGACGGCCAGCCATGGCCACACCGTGCCCACCGAGTCAGCGTGGGTCTGCAGGAGGTGGCGGCGCGTCCCCCAGACCCCGAGCACGGGTGCGATCGACGCGATCGCGGCCAGCACGGCGACGGCACGGCGCAACAGCCCGCGGGTCACGAGGAAGACGCCCCACGCCGCCAGCGCGACCAGCGCGAGCGCCGTGGTCGCCGGGCTGTCGAGACTGACCCCCACGGAGGCGATGGGGTCGCCGCCGGCATGGATCCTCACCCAGTCCTGCGCTCCGGCGTACGCCGCCAGGCCTGCGCCCGCGACACCCAGGACGACGGTCGGCCAGAACGGCCTCATGAGAGCAGGTCGGCGTCGAAGCAGGTGCGGTCGCCGGTGTGGCAGGCGGCGCCCTCCTGGTCGACCTTGACCAGCAGCGTGTCCCCGTCGCAGTCGAGCCGGACCTCCTTGACCCACTGACGGTGGCCGGAGGTCTCGCCCTTGACCCAGTACTCCTGGCGGCTGCGCGACCAGTACGTCGCCCGGCCGGTGCTCAGTGTGCGGGCGAGCGCCTCGTCGTCCATCCAGCCCAGCATGAGCACCTCGCCGGTGTCGTGCTGCTGGACGACCGCGGGGACGAGGCCGTCCGAGGTGCGCTTGAGGCGCGCGGCGATGGCGGCGTCGAGATCGGTCACGCCCCGATTATCCCCTGCTGGGCCACCCACGAGCGGTGCAGGCGGTCGTAGACGGACCCCGCGTGCGTGACCAGCTCGCGGTGCGGGCCGCGCTGGACGATCCGACCGGCGTCGACGACGACGACCTCGTCGGCCGCCTCGGCGGTGCTGAGCCGGTGCGCGATCGTGACGCTGGTGCGACCCGCCATCAACCGCTCCAGCGCGCGGCCGATCCGCATCTCCAGGGCGGGGTCGACGGCGCTGGTCGCCTCGTCCAGGACGAGGAGGTCCGGGTCGGCCAGCTGGGCGCGGAGCAGGGCCACGAGCTGCCGCTCGCCTGCGCTCAGCGACTCGCCGCGCTGGCCCGCGCGGGTCTCGAGACCATGAGGAAGGGCAGCCAACCAGTCGCCGAGCCCGAGCTCGTCAGCCGCCGCGCGGATGGCGTCATCGGTCGCGTCCAGGCGGCCATAGCGTGCGTTGGCCGCGATCGTGTCGTCGAAGAGGAAGCCCTCCTGCGGCACGAGCACCACGCTGTTGCGCAGGCTGTCCTGGCGCACCTCTCGAAGATCGGTCCCGTCCAGCAGCACGGTGCCCTCCGTCGGGTCCATCAGGCGGGTGAGCAGCTTGGCGATCGTCGACTTGCCGCTGCCGGTCTCCCCGACCACTGCGACGCGCCGGCCGGCCGGGATGGCCAGATCGATGTCGTGCAGGACCGGACGCCCGCCGGGATAGGCGAACCCGACCCGGTCGAACCGCACCTCGATCGGACCACGTGGCAGCGTCGCGCCGCCCTCGCCGGGATCGACGAGGTCGGCGGGCGTCTCGAGGATGCCGATCACGCGCCGCCAGCTGGCGACGGCGTTCTGCCCGTCGGTGAGGATCTGGGTGCCCATCTGGACCGGGCCCACGAAGAGGGTCACCAGGAACGCGAACGCGAGCACCTTGCCGGCGGTCAGGTCGACGCCGGCCTCCGTGCCCAGCCAGACACCGACGAGCAGCACGCCGGCGTTGGCGAAGCCGGCGGAGACGCCACCCAGGGAGAACGAGAAGACCGTGAACTGCTGGGCCTTCGTCTGGGCGGCCATGTTGGCCTCGACAGCCGCATCGATCCGCTGCTGGGTCCGGGCCTCGACGGCGTACGCCTTCACGACGGCTGCGCCGACCACCGGCTCGGAGACGGCGGAGAGCAGCGAGCCCACGGTGTGGCGCACGACGGTGTAGGCCTCGCTGAGCCTGCGCTGGAACCAGCGGATGCTGAGGAAGAGCGGCGCGAAGCAGACCCACACCACGATCGCGAGCTGCCAGGAGTAGATGACCATGACGACGGTCGCCACGAGCATCTGCCCGACGCTCACCACGAACAGCAGACCGCCGAAGACGAGGAACTGGCTGATCTGGTCGACGTCGCTCGTCACCCGGCTGACCAGGGCGCCGCGACGCTCGGTGTTCTGGGTGAGCATCGGCAGGTCGTGGACGTGCCGGAAGGCCTTGGTCCGCAGGCTGGCGAGCCCACGCTCGGAGGCGGTGAAGAGCCGGCTCGTCATCAGGTACGACGACCACCCGGTGACGACGATCGCCACGGCGCTGATCGCGGTGGCGACCAGCGTGAAACGGAGGTCGACCCCGCCCTCGGCTCCGATGCCCTTGTCGAGGGTCTGCTGGACCGTGATCGGCACGACCACCTGACCGGCGCTGGCGAGAATCGCCAGCAGAAGCGTCACGCGGATCCCGACCGTCAGTTCAGGTGAGTGCCGCACCCCGCGGCGCAGCGTCTCGATTGCGCCGAGCTCGGCGCCGGTGCTCATCTGGCTCACTCGACCCCGACCTCCTCGCCGTGGGCCTCCGCCTCGTAGGCGTTCACGAGCTCGGCATAGTCGGCGTTGCGCTCGAGGAGCTCGGCATGGGTGCCGCGGTCGGCGATGCGGCCGTCCGCGAGCAGCACGACCTCGTCGGCCAGCCCGATGGTCGCCTTCCGGTAGGCGACGACGACGAGGGTGCTGTCGTGATGCTCGCGCAGGCCTGCCAGGATCCTCTGCTCGACCTCCGGGTCGACCGCCGAGGTGGCGTCGTCGAGGATGAGCAGGCGGGGGTGGCGGACGAGAGCGCGAGCCAGGGAGATCCGCTGGCGCTGGCCGCCGGAGAGGCTGGTGCCCCGCTCGCCGAGCCTGGTGTCGAGCCCCTCGGCCAGAGCGGCCACGAAGCCGTCGCCCTGCGCGATGCGCAAGGCGGCCCAGACCTCCTCGTCGGCGATGTCCGCGCCGAGGGTGATGTTGCCGCGCACCGTGTCGTCGAAGAGGAACGCGCTCTGCGGGACCACGGCGACGGCGGTGGCGAGCTCGCCGGCGGCGAGGTCGCGCAGGTCGGTGCCGTCGATCCTCACCCGACCGTCGTCGGGGTCGACCAGGCGGCTCAGGAGCGTCGTCAGCGTGCTCTTCCCGGCCGCCGTCGCACCGACGACGGCGACGGTCCGGCCGGGCTCGGCCTCGAAGGTCACCTCGCGCAGCACCGGCTGGCCGGGCGCGTAGGCGAAGGCGACGGCCTCGACGCTCAGTCGGGCACCCGCGTCGCTGGGCGCGAGCCGTCGGGCGCCGTACGGCAGGGAGCCGGTGGCGTCCAGCACCGCTCGCACGCGGCGCCAGCCCACGACGCTGCGCGGGAACTCACCCAGCAGCCAGCCGATCGAGCGGATCGGGAAGGAGACGATGGTGAGCAGATAGGAGACGGTCACGACGTCGCCGGCCACCGTCGCACCGCTGCGGACCCGTGCGGCGCCGACGAGGAGGACGACCAGCACGCCGAGGTTCGGCAGGGCGGCGAGCGCCGGGTCGAACGCCGCTCGGATCCGGCCCGCACGGATGTTGATGTCGCGCAGCTGCGTCGCCTTGCGAGCGAAGCGCGCGGTCTCCTCCGGCTCACGGCCGAGCGTCTTGACGACCAGGGCGCCGTCGAAGGACTCGTGCGCGACCTCGCTGAGCTCGGCGCGCAGCTGCTGTGCGCGCGTCATCAGCGGGGAGCTGTAGCGCTGGTAGACGAGGTTGGCGATCACCACCGCGGGGAAGACGAGCAACCCCACCAGCGCCAGCACGACGTCGGCGGCGAACATCTGCACGACGGCGATCACCATCATCACGACCGTGCCGACGGCCATCGGCAGCGGCGCGATCGGCCCCCACGCCGCCTCGACGTCGGAGTTGGCGTTGCTGAGCAGCTCCCCGGCGGGGTGACGCTGGTGCCACTCCATCGGCAGCTTCAGATACTGCCGGGTGACGGCGCGCCGTGTGTGCGCCTGCATCCGATACTGCATGACGCCCGCGCCCAGCCGCCTCGCGACGATGCCGACCGCGCGCAGGATCGCCACGCCGACGAAGAGGCCGAGCACCGCCCACATCGCCGCCGCGCCGACGTGCTCGCCGTTGAACGCCGGCAGCAGCACGTGGTCGGTCGACCAGCCCAGCACCCAGGCGTCGGCGACGGTGAGCAGCCCGAACAGTGCGCTTCCGATCGTCGACAGGGTGAAGAGCCAGCGCTCGCGCTTGATGGCGACCCACAGCACCTTGAAGCCGTCGAGGGTGGTGGCGCGCCTACTCGGTCCCTCGCCACTCACAAGGGGCGAGTCTAGTGACCACTACTGTCGAGACCGTGCTGACCTCCTTCATTCCGCGACCGTTCGCCCACTCGCTCGCCGCCCGCGAGCGCGACGAGCTGTGCGATCTCGCGCTCGCCGTCGGCGGATCCGCCCCGACGATGTGCGACGGGTGGTCGGTCAAGGACCTCGTGGTGCATCTGCTCGTCCGCGAGCGCAAGCCGTGGACCTCCCTCGGGGACGTGGTGCCCTCGGTGGTCGCCTCGACCGAGAGCGCATCGGCCGAGCTCGCGCACCTCGATCTCGCGTCACTGGTGACGCGACTTCGATCGGTGCCGTTGCCCCTCGCGGTCCTCGACCCTGTCGTCAACGGGATGGAGCTCTTCGTGCACCACGAGGACGTCCGCCGTGCCCAGCCGACCTGGTCCGTGCGATCGCTCTCCGCTCGCGACGAGCGGCACCTGTGGCTCGCAGCCACGACCGTCGGCCGGCTCTCGGTGCGCCGAGCCGGCGTGCCGGTCGCCATCGAGTCCGGCTCGCGCCGCGCCGTGCTGCGTGGGGGCGACTCGCCCGTCGTGGTCTCCGGGCCGGTGTCGGAGGTGCTGCTGTTCCTGGCAGGCCGGTCCGCGGTGAGCGGGCTTTCGTTCGATGGTCCCGCCGAGCGGGTGGATCAACTGCGTTCGGCGCAGATGTCCATCTGAGCGGCGCTGACCACCGCTTCGCACAGCCCAACAGAGTGGAACTTTCCCCATTTATTGGGCGGACATGCCTATGCGCGCGGGCCACCCTTGGCCCGTGCCTTCACGTCAGCGTCAGCCACCGCCCTCGTACTTCCGAGCCGCAGAGCTGCTGGGGCGCCGCGTCACTGAGCGCCGGACGGCCCTCGGCATGACCCAGGAGCAGCTGGCCGAGCGCACCGGCATCTCGCGCAACCAGATCCAGAACATCGAGAAGAACCGCAACAACTCCAAGGATCCGGTGACCGGGATGCCCGGGCCGGGAAACGCCCGTCTGGACACGATCTTCCTGTTGGCGGAGGCGCTGGAGACCAGTCCGCTTCTCCTCATCGACCCCGAGGGCTGATCCTGGCGCGCCTCGTTTGCCGTCGAGTCGATGCGCGACGCGCTCAGTCGGCTGGCAGGTCGGGCAGAAGGCGACGGAGGTCGACGGCCACCACGCCGCACTCCCCGACCCGGACCTCACCTGACCGCTCCTCATCGTCGAGCTCGAGGATCACAGATGGGATGCCGTGGTCGTACTCGACCACCGTGAGAGTCCGGTGTTCACGGTCGAGGAGCCAGTACTGTCCAGCGCCGGTGCGCGCATACTCCTCGCGTTTGCGCAGAGTGTCCTCGGCCCGTGTCGAGCGGGAGGTGATCTCGACGACGATGATGGGTGGCTGCTCGGCCCAGACGCTGTCCTCCTCCGCAGGCAGAACCATCACGTCCGGTATGCGCAAGCCGTTTCGCGCGGTCCGAAGCCCCGCCTCCTGGACGATGACGAGGTCCGGGAGCGACACGGCGAACAAGACCCCGAGCCGCGACGCGACGGCCTGGCCGTCACAGGCTCGTCGAGGCAGGCACGCGTGCGCAAAGAACTCTCCACAGGCGACGCCGGCAACGCCGTCGCGGGCCGCCTCTGTGGACAGCGTCCGTGAGGACGACCCCACGCCTCCGCTCGTGGCAGACAGCTCAGCGGACGACGTCGTAGCGCAGCTGCACGAACTGTCCGGTCCGGCCCACCTCGGCCAAGCGCAGGGCGGCGGACTCGATCCGGCGGGGCAGGAGCGGGGCACCTGAGCCGAGCGTCACGGCGGCGACCGACAGCATCAGCTCGTCCAGCAGCCCGGCGTCGTGGAACTGGCCGGCCAGGTCTCCCCCACCGACGATCCAGACGTCCTTGTCGCCGGCCGCGTCGCGGATCGCGCCGATGTGCTGCGAGACGGGACCGGACACGATCCGGATGTCCGCGCCCGGCACGAGTGGCAGGTCCTCGCGCGAGGAGAACACGAACGTGGCGCGGTCGCCGTAGAACTGCTGCCACTTCTCAGGTGCGTCGAGGAGGCTCTCCTGCTCAAGGACCCAGCGGTAGGTCGTGGACCCCTCGACCATGACGCCGACGCCCTCGACGAAGGCCTCCAAGGCGCTCATCGAGTCGTCGCCCCCGTCGACGGCGAAGAGCCAGTCGAGTGAGTTGTCGGCGTCGGCCAGGAAGCCGTCGAGCGATGTCGCCGTGGCGTAGACGAACCGGGTCACGGCCCCGAGCCTAGGGCGCTGCTCGGAGGGCGGGCCACCGTCAGCCGCTCAGCGAACGGTCGCCCCGGCCGCGCGCAGGGCGTCCTTCGCCTCGCTGATGCGGACCTTGCCGAAGTGGAAGATCGTGGCGGCGAGGACGGCGTCCGCGCCCGCTTCGACCGCCGGCCCGAAGTGCTCGGCGGCACCGGCACCACCGGACGCGATGACGGGGATCGAGACCTCGCGGCGCACCGCTCGGATCAGGTCCAGGTCGAAGCCGTCCTCGGTGCCGTCGGCGTCCATGGCGTTGAGGAGGATCTCCCCCGCCCCCAGCTCGGCCGCGCGTGCGGCCCACTCGAGGGCGTCGATGCCGGCCGACTGCCGCCCACCGTGGGTCGTCACCTCGAAGCCAGACGGAGTGCCGGCAGCGCGACGAGCGTCGACCGAGAGGACGAGCACCTGGTTGCCGAACCGGTCGGCGACCTCGGCGATCAGCTCCGGACGACGGATGGCGGCGGTGTTGATCGCCACCTTGTCGGCACCGGCTCGCAGCAGCCGGTCCACGTCCTCGACCGAGCCCACGCCGCCCCCGACGGTGAGGGGGATGAAGACCTGCTCGGCGGTCGCCGAGACGATCTCCATGGTGGTCGCGCGACCCTCGTGCGAGGCCGAGATGTCGAGGAACGTCAGCTCGTCGGCGCCCTCGGCGTCGTACACCTTCGCCAGCTCCACCGGGTCGCCCGCGTCGCGCAGGTCCTGGAAGTTGATGCCCTTGACCACCCGCCCGCCGTCGACGTCGAGGCACGGGATGACTCGGACCGCCAGGCTCATGACGTCTCGCCCCGGGTCTCCTGCAGCGCCTCGCTCAGGGAGAGCGACCCGGTGTAGAGCGCGGTCCCGGCGATCGCGCCCTCGACGCCGAGCGGCACGAGCTCCATGAGCGCGCGGATGTCCTCGATGGTCGTGACCCCGCCCGACGCCACCACGGGCGCCGGTGTGGCAGCGCAGACGTCCCGCAGGAGCTGCAGGTTCGGCCCCTGCAGCATGCCGTCCTTGTTGACGTCGGTGACGACGTAGCGGGCGCAGCCCTCGGAGTCGAGGCGCGCGAGGGTCTCGTAGAGGTCGCCGCCCTCCTGGGTCCAGCCGCGGGCGGCCAGAGTGGTGCCGCGGACGTCGAGTCCGATGGCCACGCGGTCGCCGTACGTCGCGATGGCGCGCGCGCACCACTCCGGCTTCTCCAGCGCGGCGGTGCCGATGTTGACGCGGCGGCAGCCGGTCGCCATCGCCGCCTCCAGCGACTCGTCGTCGCGGATGCCACCGCTCATCTCGACCTTGATGTCGAGCCGGCCCACGATCTCGGCCTGGAGCGAGCGGTTCTCGCCGTGCCCGAACGCCGCGTCGAGGTCGACGAGGTGGATCCACTCGGCGCCCAGCTCCTGCCACCGCAGGGCCGCCTGGATGGGGTCGCCGAAGCGCTTCTCGGAGCCGTCGACGCCCTGCACCAGCTGGACGGCCTGGCCGCCCTTGATGTCGACGGCGGGGAGGAGCTCGAGGTAGTCAGACAATGCGGTTCCTAGACTCGGTCGAACAGGACATCAGGCGGCCTTCAGCGACTGCACCCAGTTGCGCAGGAGCGCGGCCCCGGCGTCGCCCGACTTCTCCGGGTGGAACTGGGTCGCCCACAGGGGGCCGTTCTCCACAGCGGCCACGAAGCGGTCGCCCCCCTCGTCCGGCGACCCCGTCTCGGCCCAGGTGACCAGCGGCGCCCGGGTCCGGTCGTTGGTGACCAGGTCCCACGACCGCACGGCGTAGGAGTGCACGAAGTAGAACCGCTGGTCCTCGATGCCGGCGAACGCGGCCGAGCCCTCGGGGACCTCGACGGTGTTCCAGCCCATGTGCGGCACGATCGGCGCCTGGAGCCGCTCGACGACGCCCGGCCACTCGTCGCAGCCCTCGGTCTCGACCCCATGCTCGACGCCTCGTGCGAACAGGATCTGCATGCCCACGCAGATGCCGAGCACGGGCCGGCCGCCCGAGAGCCGGCGACCCACGATCCGGTCGCCCTTGATGGCGCGCAGGCCGGCCATGCAGGCGGCGTACGCGCCGACGCCGGGGACCAGCAGCCCGTCGGCGTCGAGCGCCTCGTCGAAGTCGCCGGTCAGCGTCACCGACGCGCCGGCGCGCTCGACCGCACGCACCGCTGAGCGAAGGTTGCCGGAGCCGTAGTCGAGGACGACGACGCTCGGTGCCCCCACTAGAGCGTGCCCTTGGTCGACGGCACGCCCGTCTCGCGCGGGTCCAGCGCGATCGCGTCGCGGAAGGCCCGTGCGAACGCCTTGAACTGCGTCTCCACCAGGTGGTGCGGGTCTCGGCCGGCCAGCACCCGGACGTGCAGGGCGAGGTGGGCGTGGAAGGCGATGGTCTCGAAGACGTGGCGGGTGAGCGAGCCGCCATAGCCGGGTCCACCAGTGCCGTCGTTGCCGATGGTGACGTAGACCTGGCCCTCCGGCTCGCCGGTGTGGACGCAGTAGGGCCGGCCCGAGACGTCGACGACGGCCTGCACCAGCGCCTCGTCGAGCGGCACCGTCGCGTCTCCGAAGCGCCGGATGCCGCGCTTGTCACCGAGAGCCTCGCGCAGCGCCTGGCCGAGGACGATCGCGGTGTCCTCGACGGTGTGGTGCGCGTCGATGTGGGTGTCGCCCTCGGTCTGCACCGTCAGGTCGACCAGCGCGTGCCGAGCGAACGCGGTCAGCATGTGGTCGTAGAACCCGACGCCGGTGGAGATGTCGTGACGGCCTGTGCCGTCGAGGTCGAGCTCGACGAGCACCTTCGACTCCGACGTGGCTCGTTCGATCCGTGCGGTCCTGCCGGTCATGCCAACACCTCTGTCAGTGCGTTCTTGAATGCGTCCATCTCGGCGGCGGTGCCGATCGACACCCGCAGCCAGCCGTCGGGGCCGACCTCCCGGATCAGCACGCCGCGGTCGAGCAGCCCCTGCCAGACGGCATGGCGGTCCGCGAAGCGCCCGAACAGCACGTAGTTGGCGTCCGAGTCGGCGACCTCGTGGCCCTGCTCGCGCAGCCAGTCGACGGTCCTGTCCCGCTCGCCGCGCAGCTCGTCCACCTTGCCGAGCAGCTCCGGCGCGTGTCGCAGGGCCGCCACCGCGACAGCCTGCGTGACCGCCGAGAGGTGGTAGGGCAGCCGCACGACGCGGATCGCGTCGGTGATCGCGGGATGCGCCGCCAGGTAGCCCAGCCGCAGGCCCGCACCGGCGAAGGCCTTGGACATCGTCCGGGTCACCACGAGGTTGCGGTGGGTCGCCAGCGACTCCAGCGCGCTCGGCACGCCGGATCGGCGGAACTCGCCGTAGGCCTCGTCGACCACCACGATCCCGTCGTCGCCGACGGCCTCGCACAGCACACCGATCGCCTCGGGCGGCAGTGCTGTCCCCGTCGGGTTGTTGGGGCTCGGGAGCAGGACGACGCTCGGGCGCACCTCGCCCACGAGGGCGCGCGCCTTGTCGAGGTCGAGGCTGAAGTCGGCCTCGCGGGCACCGGCGAGCCACTCGGTGTGGGTGTCGCGCGCATACTCTGGATACATCGAGTACGTCGGCGCGAAGCTCACCGCCGTGCGCCCCGGCCCACCGAAGGCCTGCAGGAGCTGGAGCATGACCTCGTTGGAGCCGTTCGCCGCCCACACCATGTCCGCGGTGACAGGCGCGTCCCCCGAGAGGTACGCCGCCAGGGCGGTGCGCAGCTCGCTGAACTCCCGGTCGGGGTAGCGGTTGAGCGTCGCCGCCGCCCGCGCCGCCGCCTCGGCGATGTCCGCGATGCACTCCGGCGAAGGACCGTACGGGTTCTCGTTGACGTTGAGCTGGACGGGCACGTCGAGCTGCGGAGCGCCGTACGGCGCGATGCCGGCCAGCTCGGGCCGGATCGGAGGCCACACCGTCGGCGAGCCTGGATCGTCGACCGCGCTCATGACTCGAACCGGACGCGCACCGCCGCGCCGTGGCCGGGCAGGTCCTCCGCCTCGGCGAGCGTGACGACGTGGTCCTTGACGCCCTCGAGCCCCTCGCGGGAGTAGTCGATCACGTGGATCGACTTGGTGAAGGCGCGCACGGACAGCCCGGAGGAGTGACAGGCACACCCACCGGTCGGCAGCACGTGGTTGGAGCCGGCGGCGTAGTCGCCCAGGCTCACTGGAGCGAACGGCCCGATGAAGACGGCGCCGGCGTTGGCCACCCGCGCCGCCCACTCGTGCGCATCCCGGGTCTGGATCTCCAGGTGCTCGGCGGCGTAGGCGTTGACGACGGCCAGACCCTGCTCCAGGTCGTCGACGAGCACGATGCCCGACTGGGTGCCCGAAAGCGCCGTGCGGATCCGCTCGACGTGCTTGGTCGCGGCGACCTGCTTGTCGAGCTCGGCCTCCACGTCGCTGGCGAGACTCTCGCTGTCGGTGACCAGCACCGAGGCGGCCAGCGGGTCGTGCTCGGCCTGCGAGATCAGGTCGGCGGCGACGTAGGCGGGGTCCGCGGTCTCGTCCGCCAGGATGGCGATCTCGGTCGGTCCGGCCTCGGAGTCGATGCCCACCTGACCCTTCAGCAGCCGCTTCGCCGTGACCACGTAGATGTTGCCCGGACCGGTCACCAGGTCCACCCGCTCACACGGCCCGACGCCGTAGGCGAACATGGCGATCGCCTGGGCCCCTCCGACCGCGTAGACCTCCTCCACCCCGAGCAGCGCGCACGCCGCGAGGATGGTCGGGTGCGGCAGGCCCCCGAACTCGGCCTGCGGCGGCGAGGACAGGGCGATCGACGAGACGCCGGCCACCTGGGCCGGCACGACGTTCATGAGCACGCTCGAGACCAGCGGCGCCAAGCCGCCGGGGACGTAGAGACCGACGCGGCCGACGGGGACCTTGCGGTGGGTCACGCGGGCGCCGGGTGCGAGGTCGGTGACGGCGTCGGACTCGAGCTCGTTCGCACACGTCGTCCGGAGCCGCTGGATGGACTCCTCCAGGCCGGCGCGGACGGCGGGGTCGAGGTCGGCGAGCGCGGTCGAGAGCGCGGTCGCGGGCACCCTGATGTCGGTCAGCTCGACGTGGTCGAAACGCTCGCTGAGCTCGAGGATCGCCTCGACGCCACGCGCGGCGATGTCGTCCAGGATCGGCTGGACGACATGTGCCGCGGCCTCGACGTCGAACTCGGCGCGCGGCACGGCCGAGCGGTAGTCGACGGGCGCTCCCGTGGAGGAGGCGCCACGCAGGTCGAGGCGGCGGATGGTCATGGGTCTGATTCTACGAGTCGCGACCGGCGCACTCCGACGCCGTGCCCCACATGGACGGCGCCTCATGGAGCCGTGAGCCGGCCGCGCACGCCTGAAGGCATGCCGCGCGCGTCTGACGGCAACCGGAGGACATCACCGTGAGGAGGCATGCCATGGCACGACACGCACTGATCCACCGGCATCATCACGATGCCGCCGCGAGCGAGACTGCGCACGATATGGGCGATCGGGTCGACGATCGGGTCGACGACCGCACGGCTGACGACTCGGCAGTCGAGCGGCGCGCGCACGTCGTCCCGGTCACGCCGCGCGACAGGTTCGGCGGCACCAACTGGGGCGCCTGCTTCTTCGGATGGCTGGTCGCGGTCGGCGTGACCGTTCTGCTCGCGGCCATCACCAGCGCCATCGCGACGGCCGTCGGGGCGAACCTCAACTGGTCGATGCGCGACGCTGAGAGCAACCCTGGGACCGTCGGGCTCGCCGCCGCCATCGCGATCGCGGTCATCATGTTCGTCGGCTACTACGCCGGCGGGTACGTCGCCGGACGGATGTCGCGCTTCGACGGCGCTCGCCAGGGACTCGGCGTCTGGCTGATCGGCCTGGTCACCCTCGCGATCGCCGTGGTCGCCTCGGCCGTGTTCGGCAGCCGGTACGACGTGCTACAGCGACTCGACCTGCCCTCGCTCGACATCAGCGGCAACCAGCTGACGTGGGGTGCGATCGTCACGGCCGTCGTCCTGCTGGCCGTCATGCTCCTCGGCGCGCTCCTGGGCAGCGCCGTCGGTCGTCGCTACCACCGCCGGATCGACGCCGTCATCGTCGAGCACTGAGTCGCCCAGCACCGACCATCGAGCACGATCACCGACTCCGGCGTGGGGCGCCCAGCGCGTCCCGCGCCGGACGGCTAGGTTGAGAGCGTGCCCGACTCCGCGGCGTCTCTGCCGATGTTCCCGCTCAATGCGGTGCTCTTCCCCGGGGTCAGCGTGCCCCTTCATGTCTTCGAGGACCGCTATCGGGCGCTGGTCCATCACCTGCTGCGCATCGACGACCCGGCCGACCGGGTCTTCGGCTCGGTGGCCATCCGTGAGGGCTACGAGGTGGGCGACCACGGCGCGCAGTCGCTCTACCGGGTCGGCGTACGACTCCAGCTCGCGGAGGTCGAGGCCAACGCCGACGGCAGCTTCGACATCGTCGCCATCGGTCGTGACCGCATCGTCCTCGACCGGCTCGAGACCACCGGACTCTTCCCTCGCGGGCAGGTGACCGAGCGGCCGGAGCCCACCGTCGACGTGCCCGACGAGCTGCTCGACCGCGCCCGCGCGACGTTCACCGCCTATCGTGCCGCCGTCTCCGAGCTGCGTCCCGACCCCTACTCCGGGACGCTGCCGCGCGACGCCGAATACCTCTCCTGGACGCTCGCGGCCTGTGCCCCGCTGCCACTCTCCGAGCGCCAGCAGCTCCTCGAGGCCTCGGATGCCGGCGAGCGCATCGCGCTCGTCAACGAGCTGCTGCGTGCTGAGCTTCGGGCGATGAACGTCGTCCCGTCGCTGCCCGCCACGGAGGTGGCCCGCACGCGCTGGTCGCCCAACTGATGGCGAAGAAGGCAGCCACGGGCTCGACACCGGCGACGGTCGCGCTGACCCGGGCCGGGGTCGACTTCACGCTCCACCCCTACGTGCACGACCCGCGTGCCGAGTCCTTCGGGCTCGAGGCGGCCGAGGCGCTCGGCGTCGTCCCCGAGCGGGTCTTCAAGACGCTCCTGGCCACCGTCGACGGGGCCCTGTCGGTCGGGGTGGTCCCGGTCTCGGGGCAGCTCGACCTGAAGGCCCTGGCGCGTGCGCTCGGTGGGGCCAAGGCGTCGATGGCCGAGGTGGCGGCCGCCGAGCGCGCCACGGGATACGTCGCCGGCGGGATCTCGCCGGTCGGCCAGAAGCGGTCACATCCCACGGTGGTCGACGAGAGTGCGCTGGCGTTCCCGACCGTCTATGTCTCGGCCGGGCGTCGGGGGCTCGACCTGGAGATCGCGCCGGGCGACCTGGTGGCCGCCACGGGCGCGATCACCGCCGCAATCAGTCGACGCTGAGCTTGACCAGCGCGTGGCTGTCGCCGCCCGCCGTCCACGAGCTCATGGCGAACGCCTTCAGCGGTGCGACGTTCGCTGTGACCTCCTCGTCCCCGCTCGCGAGCGCCTTGATGGTGCTGTCGAGCTCGTCGAAGTTCACGTAGAAGACACTGCCGGCCTTGTCCCCCTGGGGCACCACGGTCCCGTAGGCCCCCGACGATCCCAGGTCACCACCCTTGGCGACCTGGGCGGCATAGTCGCGGCTCGTGCCGACCACCACGGCGCCGTCACCCGCGACCGGCTCGAACACGCCGTCGGGTGCTCCCAGGGTCTTGCGCAGCTTGGTGACCACGCCCCTGATCGTGTCCTCGTCGCCGCGGACCTTGAGCGCAATCGGCAGGTCGGAGGGGCTGCCTCCGTTGACGAGTGACTCGACGTCGATGTTCGATCCGAGCGAGAACGCGACGGAGTCACCGAAGAGCTTCTCCAAGTCTCCCGGCAGCTGAAGACCGGTGGCCTGGGAGAACGGCGCGAAGAGCGTGCTCGGGTCGGCGCCGTCACCGCACGCACGCGCGAGGTTGTCACTCAGCTTGTCGGTCCAGCCGTCAGGCAGCGACAAGCCCAGGGCGACGGCCGTGTCCGCCGGAAGGGTCGAGACGACCGGTGCGCCCTTCGCCGGGCCGGTCGAGGAGGAGCCGCCGAACGCCTTGGTGTCACCGACCATCTCCAGCTCGAGGGCGTCGCCGCCGACGCGGAGCGTCGCCGCAGCGCCGGCGAAATCGGCCAGCTGCGCCTGAGCCCGCTGCCCAGAGCCTGACCCGCTGGTCAGGCCGGGGCAGGCGTCGAGCATCCCGAACGGATCGACGGACGAGGCGAGACCGCCTCCAGAGGTGCCCGCGCCCCCGCCGCTGGCCTTCCCGATCTCGCGTGCGAGCACCTGGCCGGCCGCCGGTGCGGCATAGGCGGTCATGATGCCGCTGTCGCCCGCCTTGTCCGTCCACTTCTTGAAGTCGGGGTCGTCCGCCAAGCTGCCCTTGTCGGCCTCGGCGACCACCTGCCGGGCCTGGTCGGTGGTCTCGGCGAAGACGATCCAGTCGCCGTCGAGCGCCCAGCCGATGTGGTCGCTGCCGGCAGCCTTCTGGCCGCAGCCCTCGAGCTTCGCCACGCCGTCCTTGACCTTGTCGGCGTCGTTGGCCTGGGCCACCACGACGGGGAACGGCTTGTCGGTGCCCACTGCGGCCACGGCTGCCCGCGAGCCCAGCCACGGTGCGACATCCTTGTCGAAGTCGAGCTTGCAGCCGCTGCCGCCGGCGATCTCGTCGAAGATCGTCTTGCGGATGTCGTCGTCGGCGTTCAAGCCGACCTTGTCCTTCAATGCCGGGAACTTGCGGGCGAGCTTGAGCGCCGCGATCTTCTGGGCGCCGCTCGGGTCGAGGTCGATGCTGACGTACCCGATCGTGGTGTCGGGCAGCGCCTCGGCCGGCTGCGAGCCCTGACTGAAGAACGAGCTCGCCGCCCAGGCGGCCGCACCGCCTCCGATGGCGAGCACGGCCAGCGCTCCGCCGCCGATCCACCATCCCTTGCGACTCTTGCCTGCGTCGTCGCCGACGACGAGCTGGTCAGGCACGACGTGGTCGTTGAAGTCCTCGGACACGGTGTTTCCCCCATGGAAGCGTTCGATCGGTCGACGGAGCCTATCGAGACGCGCCGACACTCATGTGTCGTTTTCCTGCAATCGTTGCCAGTGCATGGGGATCAGCAGGAAGAACGCACCCACCGCGGCCACCGCCAGCAGGGGCCATGTGACGAACGCCGCACGCCCGGGGCGGCTCAGCGTGCCGGAGATCCGAGTGCCGTCCGCGGCGTGTGCGGCAGCGGTCTGCGGGTCCGGCGGGGCGCCGTGCAGCCCGACGACCAGCATCAGCCATCCGGCGAGCAGCGAGCCGACCAGCACCGCCCCGAGGGTGAGGACCTCGGGGGCGCGAGAGAGCCACGCAGCCAGGAGGCCGAGCACCACCGCGGCCACGACCGCGATCACGACATACCACCCCGTGGCGGCGAAGGACGCCCTCTCACCGGAGTCGAAGGACGCGGGATACCACTGGTGCCCGACGACGACGCCACGAGGCACGTGGAGCAGCGACCGCCAGATGAGGCCGCACACCGCGCCCACGAGCGCGAAGCCGAGGAGGATCCCCGCGGTCCAGACGACGGCCGTCCGGCTGACTCGCTGCGCCGTCAGCCCGTCAGACATCCCGGCCCGAGAAGCTGCTTGAGGTCGGCGAAGAGCGCGGGCGTGGGGGTCACGCGGAGATTGTCGCCCAGCCGCATGACGCGCGTGGACTCGCGGGTCAGGAGCCGCAGCCGCACTTCCGTGACGCCGGGGTGCGTGCCGAGCACGTCCCGCAGCTGCGACACCACCGGCGGGGTGCATCGGGTCGACGGCAGGCTGATGACGACCGGACCGCTCGGGCCTTCGCTCAGATCGGGAACCGTCACCTCCTGACCGCGCAGCTGTGCCTGCTCCCGCTCCTTGTCGAGCACGCCCTTGACCCGGATGATGGCGTCCTCGATGAGGTACGGCGCGGCCAGCTGGTAGGCGCTGGGGAAGAGCAGCACCTCCACGGCACCGTCGAGATCCTCGAGGGTGACCGTCGCCCAGGGGTCGCCCTTCTTCGTGATCTTGCGCTGCACCGAGGTGACCAGGCCCGCGACGGTGACGACCGCTCCGTGCGGGCGCTCCCCGTCCAGGATCAGCTGGCCGACCGTCGCGTCGGTGCCGTTGGAGAGCACGTGCTCGAGCCCTAACAGCGGGTGGTCGGAGACGTAGAGGCCGAGCATCTCCCGCTCGTGGCCGAGCAGGGTCATCTTGTCCCACTCGTCGAGGTCCGGGATCGTGACCGAGACCCCGAACGAGCCGCCGTCGTCGTCCAGTCCACCGAAGAGCGAGTCCTGGCCGATGGCCTCGTTGCGCTTGATGTCGACGTACTGGTCCACCGCGGTCTCGTGGATCGCGACCAGAGCGCGGCGCCGGTGCGACATGTCGTCGAAGGCGCCGGCCTTGACGAGCGACTCGATGACCCGCTTGTTGCAGACCTGCGCGGGGACCTTGCCGAGGAAGTCGTTGAAGTCGGCGTAGCGCCCCTTCTCCTCGCGCGCGGTGACGATGCCGTCGACCACGTTGGCGCCCACGTTGCGCACCGCGGTCAGGCCGAAGCGGATGTCGTTGCCGACCGCAGTGAAGTCGTGGGAGGACTCGTTGACGTCGGGCGGCAGGACGGCGATCTTCATGCGGCGACACTCGTTGAGGTAGATCGCCATCTTGTCCTTGTCGTTCTTGACCGAGGTCAGGAGCGCGGCCATGTACTCCGTGGGGTAGTTGGCCTTGAGGTAGGCGGTCCAGTAGGTGACGACCCCGTAGGCCGCCGAGTGCGACTTGTTGAAGGCGTAGTCGGCGAACGGGACCAGGATGTCCCAGAGCGTCTTGACCGCGTCCTTGGGATAGCCGCGTTCGAGCATGCCGGCCTCGAAGCCGGCGTACTGCTTGTCGAGCTCCTCCTTCTTCTTCTTGCCCATCGCGCGGCGCATGTTGTCTGCGGCGCCCAGGGAGAAGCCGGCGAGCACCTGAGCGATCGCCATGACCTGCTCCTGGTAGACGATCAGGCCGTAGGTCTCACCCAGGACCGGCTCGAGCGCGTCGGAGAGGGCCGGGTGGATGTAGTCGATCGCCTGGCGACCGTTCTTGCGCAGCGCGTAGTTGGTGTGCGAGTCCGCGCCCATGGGGCCGGGGCGGTAGAGCGCCGAGACGGCGGTGATGTCGGCGAACTTGTCGGGCTGCATCAACCGCAGCAGGGAGCGCATGCCGCCGCCGTCGAGCTGGAAGACGCCGAGCGTGTCGCCGCGGCCCATCAGCTCATACGTCGGCCGGTCGTCGAAGGGCAGGTCCTCCAGGACGAGGTCGACGTCCTTGTTGGCCTTGATGTTGGCGACCGCGTCCTCGAGCGTGTGGAGGTTGGAGAGCCCGAGGAAGTCCATCTTGACGAGACCGAGCGCCTCGCACATGGGGTATTCGAACTGCGTGATGACCGCCCCGTCCTGCTTGGGGTCCATCAGCGGGACGATGTCGAGCAGCGGCTCGCTCGCCATGATCACGCCGGCAGCGTGCACGCCGGTCTGCCGGATCTGCCCCTCGAGCCCGGTCGCGACCTCGTAGATGCGGCGGACGTCCGGGTCCTGGTCGTAGAGGGCGCGGAACTCAGCCCCCTCGGCATAGCGCTTGCTCTCGGGGTCGAAGAGCTCCTTGAGCTTGACGCTCTTGCCCATCACGTCAGGCGGGAGCGCCTTGGTGATGCGGTCGCCGATCGCGAAGCCGTGGTCGAGGATGCGCGCCGCGTCCTTGATCGCGGCCTTGGCCTTGATCCGCCCGAAGGTGGCGATCTGCGCGACGCGCTCGGCTCCGTACTTCTCCGTGACGTAGGCGATCACCTCGCCGCGCCGGTGGTCGTCGAAGTCGATGTCGAAGTCGGGCATCGAGGGGCGCTCGGGGTTGAGGAAGCGCTCGAAGAAGAGCCCGTGCTCGAGCGGGCACAGGTCCGTGATCCTCAGCGCGTAGGCCGCGATGGAGCCCGCGCCCGAGCCACGGCCCGGGCCGACCCGGATGCCGTTGTCCTTCGACCACTGGATGAAGTCGGCGACCACGAGGAAGTAGCCGCAATAGCCCTTCTGCGTGATGACGTCGAGCTCGAACTCCGCGCGGTCCTTGATCTCCTCGGTGAGGCCGTCCGGGTAGCGCGTCTCGAGGCCCCGGAAGACCTCCTTGCGCAGCCACGACTCCTCGGTCTCACCCGCAGGGATGTCGGCACGCGCCATGTAGCCGCCCGTGGACTCGGTGAACTCGACCGAGCAGCGCTCGGCGATGAGCAGCGTGTTGTCGCAGGCCTCCATGAGGTCCTGCGAGCCCCACAGCTCGCGCATCTCGGCGGCCGACTTGATGTAGTAGCCGGAGCCCTCGAACGCGAACCGCTTGCCACCCTGCGCGTACGTCGGCTCCGAGAGCCGGCTGCCCGAGTTGACGCAGAGCAACGCCTCCTGCGCGGCGGCGTCCTCGGGGTTGTTGTAGTGGCTGTCGTTGGTGGCGAGCGGCGGGATCCCGAGCTGCTTGCCGAGTTGCAGCAGGTCGTCGCGGACACGCTTCTCGATGCTGATGCCGTGGTCCATCAGCTCGAGGAAGACGCTGTCGCGCCCGAAGAGGTCCTGCAGCTCGCCCGCCTCGCGGACCGCCTCGTCCCACTGCCCCAGCCGCAGCCGCGTCTGGATCGCGCCGCTCGGGCAGCCCGTGCTGACGATCAGGCCCTTGCTGTAGGTCTCGAGCAGCTCACGGTCCATCCGAGGCTTGTAGAAGTAGCCCTCCTGGCTGGCCCGGCTGGAGAGCCGGAAGAGGTTGTGCATGCCCTCGGTCGACTCGGCCCACATGGTCATGTGGGTGTAGGCGCCACCGCCGGAGACGTCGTCGCCCCCCTCCTCGGACTGATCGCCCTTGCCCCAGCGCACGCGCTTGCGCTCGCCACGTGGCGTGCCGGGGGTCAGGTAGGCCTCGACGCCGATGATCGGCTGAACCCCGTACTTCTTCGCCTTGGAGTAGAAGTCGTAGGCGCCGTGCATGTTGCCGTGGTCGGTCATCGCGATCGCCGGCATCTCGAGCTCCGAGGCCCGCTGGAACAGCCCGTCCAGAAGCGACGCGCCGTCGAGCATCGAGTACTCGGTGTGGACGTGCAGGTGGACGAAGGAGTCCTGCGAGGTCACGGTGGTAGGCCCTCCTCAGGGGTCGCGCGGGCGCAGTGATTCAGGGTGACGACGGCTCACACCGACGGGCCTGGGGGAAGGGCTTCAGCCTAATGGCTGTCCCCTCGGCCAGTGGCACTTGGGCCGTGTCGCTCGGAAGGCATTCCATCATCGAGCGCCGACAGTCCTGGCACGTACGCTCGTCATCGTGCCGGAACCGTCGCTCGACCACCCGCTCATCCTGGACGGCGGCCTCTCGAACGCCCTCGAGGATCGCGGACACGCCCTGGTCGCGCCGCTCTGGACGGCGCGTCTGCTGCGCGACGACCCCGACGAGATCGCTGCGGTGCACCGCTCCTACTTCGCCGCCGGCGCCCAGGTGGCGACGACGGCGAGCTACCAGGCGACCCTGCCTGGACTCGTCGGCGCCGGGCTCTCGCCGCGCGAGGCCGCCGGGCTCATCAGGCTGAGCGTCAGGCTGGCCCGCGACGTGGTCGACGATCTCGTCAGCGAGGCCGGCGAGAAGGTGCCGCGCTACGTCGCCGCGTCGGTCGGACCGTACGGCGCCTACCTGGCGGACGGCTCGGAGTACCGCGGCCGCTACGGCCTCGACAAGGCCGCGCTCCGTGACTTCCACGCACCCCGACTCGAGCTGCTGGCCTCCGAGGGCCCGGACGTGCTCGCGGTCGAGACGATCCCCGACATCGATGAGGCGGAGGTCCTGGTCGGCCTGATCGACGAGCTGGGCCTGCCGGCATGGGTCAGCCTGACGGTCGCCGACGGCCGCACGCGAGCCGGACAACCGCTGGACGAGGCGTTCGGGGTCGCAGCCTCCAGTCCGCATGTCATCGCGGTCGGCGTCAACTGCTGCGACCCGGCCGAGGCACTGCCCGCCGTGCGGGAGGCCGCGCTGACCGGTCGTCCCGTCGTCTGCTATCCCAACAGCGGCGAAGGGTGGCAGGCGGCGACGACCCGCGGCACCACCGGGCACTGGACCGGTGACTCGCGCTTCGACGTCTCAGCGGCCACGACGTGGGTCAGCGCGGGCGCACGGCTCGTCGGCGGCTGCTGCCGTGTCGGGCCGGACCACATCAGCGCGCTCGCAGTCGTCCTCTGAGCAACGTCATACGCTCGGGTGCCTCGGGCAGCCAGGGCGCATGACGTCGGAGCGGACGTCATACGCTCGGGTCGTCCAGGCAGCCGGGACGCATGACGTCCGGGGCCGGTCACCGACCCGGCCAGTCCATCCGGATGTCGGGAGCCCCCTCCTCGTTGGCGGAGCCGTCGGTGCGCTCGGTCTCGACGAACCGGTGCCGACGGTAGAGCTCGCGCGCAGGGGCGTTGGACTCGAAGACCCACAGCCCCAGACCACCGGGACGCAGCGCCTGCGCGAGCTGCAGCAGCGCCGTCCCCACTCCTTGTCGTTGCGCCCTCGGATGGATGTAGAGGCCGTCGAGCCACGTGCTGGTGAGCACCAGGAACCCGAGCAGCGATCCGCCGGACTCCGCGACCCATGCCTCGTGCTCGCCGTCGGCCAGCAGTCCGCTGAAGTGAGCGACGTCCTCCTCGGCGGTGTGGACCGCCGGCGGCATCACCGGGACCGCCGCTGCGCGGGCCGCCGTGTAGAGCGCGGCGATGCCCGGCCCGTCGTCGGCCGCAGCCGGGCGCAGGTGCAGGTCAGTGGGCGTAGCGGATGACATCGAGCGCGTGCTGCAGGTCATCGGGGTAGTCGGACTCGAACTCGACGTACTCCCCCGTCGCCGGGTGCTCGAAGCCGAGCCGCATCGCCTGCAGCCATTGCCGCTCGAGTCCGACGCGCTTGGCGAGCACAGGATCGGCGCCGTAGGTCAGGTCGCCGACGCAGGGGTGCTTGAGCGCGCTCATGTGGACGCGGATCTGGTGGGTCCGGCCGGTCTCCAGGTGGATCTCGAGCAGGCTCGCGAAGCGGTGGGCCTCGAGGGTCTCGTAGTGGGTGACGCTGTGCCGGCCGTCGGCCATCACGGCCATCTTGTAGTCGTGCTTGGGATGACGGCCGATCGGCGCATCCACGGTCCCCTCGAGCGGGTCCGGGTGCCCTTGGACGAGCGCGTGGTAGACCTTCGTGGGGGTGCGGTTGCGGAAGGCGTTCTTGAGCACGGAGTAGGCCCGCTCCGACTTGGCGATCACCATGAGCCCGGACGTGCCGACGTCGAGACGTTGCACGATGCCCTCGCGCTCCTTGGCGCCACTGGTCGAGATCCGGAAGCCGGCCGCCTTGAGGTGCCCGACGACCGTCGGCCCGCTCCAACCGGGGCTCGGGTGGACGGCGACGCCGACGGGCTTGTCGATCACGACGATCGACTCGTCGTCGTGGACGATCTTGATGCCCTCGACGATCTCCGGGACCACCTCGAGCGGGTCGGCCATCGACGGGATGCTCACCTCGAGAAGCGCGCCGGGAAGCACCCGGTCGCTCTTGCTCACCTGCTCGCCGTCCACCTGGACGTGGCCGTCGGCGGCCAGCTCGGCCGCCCGCGTCCGGGAGAGACCGAACAGACGCGCGATCGCGGTGTCGACGCGCTCTCCCGCGAGGCCCTCGGGGACGGTCAGGACGCGGTGGTCTCCGGTCACTGCCGTCCCTCGCGGCGGCCGTCGAGCCGGATGCCACGGTAGGCCTGGAGGACGATGAGGGCAGCGGCGAGCGTGATGCAGACGTCGGCCACGTTGAAGACCGGCCAGTGCGGCAGCATGAGGAAGTCGACGACGTGCCCGCGCAGCGGCCCGGGCGAGCGCACGAGCCGGTCGGTGAGGTTGCCGGTGATGCCCGCCAGGAGGAGACCGAGGGCGACCGACCACACCACGGTGCGGGCTCGCATCGCGACGACCACCACGACCACCGTGGCGACGGCCGCCAGACACGACAGGGCCACGGTGAACTGGGTGCCGGTGCTGAACGCGGCGCCGGCGTTGCGCGTCAGGTGCAGCTGCAGCAGGCTGCCGACCACCCGGACGTCGGCCGCGTCGGCGAGCCGGTGCGCCGCGAGCGCCTTCGTCACCTGGTCGATCACCAGACCTGCGAGCCAGGCCAGGGCCACGATGGCGTGATAGCGCACCGGAGGGGCCGGTGCGGTCTCGGGGGCTGCTACGTCGCTCAGCGACGCTCCTCGCGCTGCTTGCATGTCATGCAGAGTGTGGCACGGGGGAACGCCATCAGCCGCATCTTGCCGATGGGCTCCCCGCAGGACTCGCAGATGCCGTAGGTGCCCTCACTGATGGCCAGCAGGGCGCGCTCGATCTGCGCGAGCTTGTCGCGCTCGGAGTTGAGCACCGTGAGCTCGTGGTCGCGCTCGAAGCTCGTGGCGCCCATGTCGGCCTGATCCTGGCCGGCCCCGTCGCCCGAGTCCTTCATGAGGCCGGACAGCTCCGCCTCCTGCACGGTGAGGACCTTCAGGGAGTGCTCGCGCTGCTCGCGCAGCTCATCGAGGACCTCGTCCAGCTCGGCCTGGGTCCAGGCCTCCTCGCCCTCGCGGACCGCGAGGGCTGAGGCCGCCGCCTCCGTGGCCGCCGTCGCTGGTGCTGCCTTCTTCGTCGCCACGCTCGTCCCCTTCTGGGCAGTCGTCTTGTTGGCCGCCGACGTCTTCGCCGCGGGGTCCGTCGCCGTGCTGGTCGCGGCAGAAGTCTGCCCGGTGCCGTTGCCGGAGGACGACGAGGGGGTCGGGTTCGTCGCGGATGCCTTCGGAATGGTCGTGTGGCTCATCGTGGTGTGCCTCCTTCGCAGCGGTGTCGGGGACGGGCCACCTGAAGGCGAGCCGCACCACAGCGTGCGGGGAGAGTAGCCCCTGGCCGAGGGCCCTTCAAATGACCACGCTGGGTGGTTGCCGATGTCCGCCCAAGACGACAGGCCCCGCGAACACCGCGGGGCCTGTCGTCGTCGGCGGACATCTGCCTCCGCCCAGCGTCACCTCGGAGGGCTCAGCCCTCCTCCTCGCCCAGGATCGAGCGCAGCCGCTTGGGGGCGGCGGGCGTCTCGTCGGCGCCACCACCCTCGCCGCCCATCGTGTTGAGGGCCTCGAGCTGCTGGGTGAAGTAGTTCTTCAAGCGCGACCGGTACTCACGCTCGAAGGAGTGCAGCTTCTCGACCTCGGCGGTGAGCTTGTCCTTCTCGCGCTCGAGGTCTCCGAACAGCTGCTGACGACGCTCGGCGGTCTCGGAGTCGAGCATCTGCGCGCGTGTCCGAGCGTCGGACTCCATCCGGTCGGCCTTCGCCTTGGCCTCCGCCTCCAGGCGCTCGGCCTTCGTGCGGGCCTCCCCGACGATCTTGTCGGCGTCGTTCTTCGCACCGTCGACGAGCTCGTCGGCATTGCGGGTCGCGATCTCCAGCAGGCGGGCGGCGGCATTGGAGGCCTGCGGCACGGTCTCCACACGGATGGTCTCGACGCCGACCGCGGCCACGGGCGCCGCAGCGGGAGCAGGGGTGGGTGCAGCGACCGGAGCAGGTGGTGGGGTCGGCTCGGGCTCCTTGACCGGCTCGGGCGCCGCAGGAGCGACGGACTCACCGGCGCCTTGCGCGGCGGCGAGCTTCGTGCGGAGCTCTTCGTTCTCCTTGGTCAGGCGCGCCAGCTCCGCCTCGACCTCGTCGAGGAACTGGTCCACCTCGCCCATGTCGTACCCCTCGCGGAGCCGGACGGGAGTGAATCGCTTGTTGCTCACGTCCTCTGGCGTCAGTGGCATGACCTCACCCTTATCGTTGCTCGGTTGTTCGGAAGTCCGTGTGGTGCGGGTTTGCAGCGGTGTTGCCCCGGCTGGCCCGGGTTGCTCTGGGGAACTCTAGCGCCTACCTCACCGGGTCGCGTTCGCCGCTTGATGCATGTGCGGCTAGGCCGCGAGCGGCGACAGCACGCGGAGGAGGACATAGGCGCCCAGCAGCACGATCAGGAAGCTCAGGTCGAGCGCGATCGAGCCGATCCGCAGCGGCGGGATCAACCGACGCAGGGCCTTGATCGGCGGGTCGGTGATGCTGTAGACGATCTCGAGGGCGACCAGCAGCACTCCGTGGGGCTGCCAGGAGCGCGCGAAGATCTGCACCCAGTCAACGACGAACCGCACCCACAGCAGGCCGATGAACGTCCACAGCAGGACGACCACGACCTGCCAGAAGATCTGCATGATGGAGAACTGTAGAGAACGGACCTAGGACTGGTTGAAGAAGCCACCCTGGGCGATGCGGGCCTTGGCCTCCGCGGCGACCGAGACGTTGTGCGGCGAGAGCAGGAACACCTTGCTCGTGACACGCTCGATGTCGCCGTGGGTGGCGAAGATCAGCCCGGCGGCGAAGTCGACCAGACGCTTGGCGTCGGAGTCCTCCATCTCGGAGAGGTTCATGATGACCGGCGTGCCGTCACGGTAGTGCTCGCCCACGGCACGTGCGTCGTTGTAGGTCGTCGGCTGGAGCGTGACGATCCGGGACAGCTCCGCCACATCCGGCACGGCCTGGGGACGTCGGCGCTCGGCCAGGTCGGCGACCGTGGCTGCGGGAGCCGCGTCTCGCGGCGTGACGTCGCGTGGCGATGCGTCTCGGGGGGCACGCGTGGTCACGACCGGCGACTCACGGGTGTAGTCGGCGTCGTCGTAGGCGTCGTACTCGCCGGTGTGGTCGTCGTATCGGCCCGTGTCCTCGAGCAGGCCGAGGTACTCACCGATCCTGCGCATCGCGCCGCTCATGACACTTGCCTTCCTTTCGGACTCCGGTGAGTCACCGTCGTCTCCGATCGTCTCGAACACTAAAGGAGCACCGGCCTCGAACCGAGGACCGCTGAGCCGACACGCACATGTGTCGCACCGGCTGCGACGGCCTGCTCGAGGTCGCCGCTCATCCCCGCCGACAGCAGCGTCGCCTCGGGGTGGTCTGTGAGGAAGCCGGCACGGATCCGCGCCAGCCGGTCGAACGCCGCTGCCGGGTCCTCACCCAACGGAGCGACGGCCATCAGGCCGCGCAGAGCCAGGCCGTCGACCTGCGCCGCGGCCTCCGCGAGGCGGGCCAGGTCGTCGGGAGCCACACCGGCGCGAGCGCCGTGCTCGGGCGGGTCGAGGCTGACCTGCAGGAGCACGTCGACAGCGCGTCCGCGCTGCGACGCACCACGGGCAAGCGGGCCGAGCAGCTTCATCCGGTCGACCGACTCCACGACATCGGCGTACGCCGCCACCGCGGCCGCCTTGTTGCTCTGCAGGCCGCCGATGAAGTGCCAGCGCAGCACGAGGTCGGCGCACTCGCCGACCTTCGCCTCGGCCTCCTGGTGGCGGTTCTCGCCGACGTCGGTCACGCCGAGACCCGCCAGCAGCCGGACGTCGGAGGCCGGGAAGAACTTCGTGACGACGACCAGTCCGACTTCGTCGGCGGCGCGTCCCGCAGCCCCGGCAGCAGCCGCGATCCGCTCCCGGACCCTGGCCAGGTTGACGGCCAGCTCCTCGGCGCGCGTCGTGCCCTTCATGCCTCCGACCTCCGCAATCGGATGACGCCGGCCTGACGACCGGCCGCGGCGCCGTCGCGCCGGAAGGAGTAGAGGTCGGCACGCTCGCGGGTGCACGCACCGAGGTCCTCCACGGCCACGTCGGCCCGCTCGAGCTGCGCGCGGACTCCGGCCGCGACATCGAGCGCCGGCGTGCCCCAGCGGGTGGTCGACGCACTGGCCGGCTCGACCGCGGCCACCTCGTCGCGCAGCGCCTCCGGCACCTCGTAGCAGCTGCCGCAGATCGACGGTCCGATCCAGGCGGCGATGTGCGTCGCGCCCAGGTCGCGCATCGCCTGCACCGTTGCCGGCACGACGCCGAGCGCCATCCCCTGGCGACCCGCATGGGCCGCGCCGATCACCCCGGCCTCGGCGTCAGCCAGGAGCACGGGGACGCAGTCGGCGGCGCGGACCATGAGCACCACGTCGTAGGCCGTCGTGACGATGCCGTCCGCGTGCGGGCGCTCTCCGGGCGAGGCCACCACGACCTCGCGGCCGTGGACCTGGTAGAGGTCGGCGAGCCGGGCCCGGGGGGCGAAGTCATCCAGCAGGAGTCGGTGGTTCTCCGCCTTCGCCTTCGCGTCGTCGTCACCGGCGACCGAGAGGTTGAGCTCGTCGAACGGCGCACCACTGACCCCGCCGAGCCTGTCCGTGAAGGCCAGGTCGACGGGGTCGCGAGCGCTGCGAAAGAGGTACACCTGAGTCGGGCAGTCCTACTTCAGGAAGTCCGGGACGTCGAGGTCGTCGTCGCCGAACGTGCTCGGGTCCGGGGTAGAGGGGCGAGCGACCGGCGGAGGCGTGGTCGGACGGCTGGCCGGCGCTGGGGCCGGCGCCTCCGACCGTGCCGCGACCGCCGCGGCCACCGCAGACCGGGTCTCCTCCTGGGACTGCTGAGCCTGCGGGCTGCGCCGCATGAGGTTGCTCTCGTCGCGGCGCTTGGGAGCGCCACCGTCGAACCCTGCGGCGATGACCGTCACCCGCACCTCGTCACCGAGGGCGTCGTCGATGGTCGCGCCGAAGATGATGTTCGCCTCCGGGTGGACCGCCTCGGCGACGAGTGCCGCCGCCTCGTTGATCTCGAAGAGGCCGAGGTCGGAGCCGCCGGCGATGGAGAGCAGCACGCCGTGCGCGCCGTCGATGCTCGCCTCGAGGAGGGGGCTCGAGACCGCGGTCTGCGCGGCCTGCACGGTCCGATCGTCACCGCGGGCGGATCCGATGCCCATGATGGCCGAGCCCGCGTTGGACATGACCGACTTGACGTCGGCGAAGTCGAGGTTGATGAGGCCGGGGGTGGTGATGAGGTCGGTGATGCCGGCGACACCTTGGAGCAGCACCTGGTCGGCCTGGCGGAAGGCGTCCATCACACTCACGCTGCGATCCGAGATGGAGAGGAGGCGGTCGTTCGGGATGACGATGAGGGTGTCGACCTCTTCGCGCAGCGCGGAGATCCCGTCCTCGGCCGACTTGGCCCGCCGCTTGCCCTCGAAGGCGAAGGGCCGGGTGACGACACCGATGGTGAGCGCACCGAGGCTGCGGGCCATCTTGGCGACGACCGGCGCGCCGCCGGTGCCGGTGCCGCCGCCCTCGCCCGCGGTCACGAAGACCATGTCGGCGCCCTTGAGCACCTCCTCGATCTCCTCGGCGTGGTCCTCGGCGGCCTGTTTGCCGACGTCGGGGTTGGCGCCCGCGCCGAGACCGCGGGTCAGCTCGCGACCGATGTCGAGCTTGACGTCCGCGTCGCTCATCAGCAACGCCTGGGCGTCTGTGTTGATCGCGATGAACTCGACCCCCTTGAGGCCGACCTCGATCATGCGGTTGACGGCGTTGACACCGCCTCCACCGATGCCGACGACCTTGATGATCGCCAGGTAGTTCTGTGCAGCTCCCACGGTGCTCGCCCCTCGTGTGTCTTCCGCTTGTCTGGAGTGGTCTGTCTGGAGATGTCTGTCCGCGTGTCGGTCAACTCTGACCCTCAGGCTGAGGGTTATAGTTATGTCAACCTCGTCGTGGTGAAGACACTAGGCAGCGAGACGCTCCGATCGCCGACGACACGCGGGCACACCGCCGACCAGACGCAGATGTTCCGGCTCCGCGGGGTGGGCGGACGCAGATGACCGCGCTGCCGTCGTCGAGCGGACGCAGATGACCGCGCTGCCGTCGTCGAGCGGACGCAGATGACCGTGATGCGCAGAGACGGGGCTGTTTGCGCGGACACCTCGGATCGCACCCCCGCGTCGACCGGCATCCCGCAGATGACTGAAGAGGCGCTGCCAGTTCGTGAAGAGCTTCACAAGGTGGCAGCGTCTCTTCAATGCCAGCGGGCTGTGCGCGCCGTGCCGAGCGGCGGTCCGAGAACGTGCGCCCCGAGAACGTGCGCAGAGTGTCCGCTGCGCGATTTGCCGGAGCATCTGCGTCCGCTTGGCGCCACACCCCCGGACATCTGCGTCCGCTCGGCGCCACACCCCCGGACATCTGCGTCCGCTCGGCGGGGTCAGCCGGACGTGGTGGGCTGGCCGGGGACCGAGACGTCGTAGGACTTCGCCCGGTGCTGCAGCAGCGCTTGGAGGACCTCGGCCTTCTGAGCCGACTCGGCGGCACTCCCCCAGACGACCCTGCGCCCGTCGTTGAGGACCAGGGCGATCTCGTCGACCGTGCGCACCTCGACGTGGTCCACGATCGTGGTCAGGCTCGCCGGGAGTGCAGCGACGACCTTCGCGGCCTCCCGCAGCGCCTCGGCGCTCGTGCCGAGGGGGGTGACCACCTTCGGGAGGTCCTGGGGCGCGGACCTGTAGTCGTGGAAGACGACCCCCGACTTGTCCAGGCCGCGGAGCTGGCCGCCCAGATCGATGACGGCGATCGGCGTGCGCTCGGTGATGTCGATGAGCACCTCGTCGGGCCACTTGCGCGAGACCTCGACGTGCTCGACGGCGGCGATCGCCGCGATCCGGGCACGGACGGAGGCAAGGTCGACGGAGACGAGGGGCTTGCCGAGCTCGACGCCCGAGGCTCGTCGGATCTGGCCCGGCCGGAGCGTCGAGGTGCCCTCGACCTCGACGGCGTGCACCGACAGCAGCGTGGAGAACCACAGCGCCCAGACCACGCCACCTGCCAGGGCGAGGACCAGCACGATGGCGAGCAGCGGACGCCAGGCGAGCCAGCGTCGCCGCCACTGGCGGCGGGCGAAGCGACGGCGCGTGCGCCGCACCGTCCGGTCGTCGGCCGACACCGGCGGACTGGCCTCGGTCTCGGAGGGCTCGCCCTCGAGGGACCTAGGCACGCAGCAGCTCCAGGACCTTCGGGCCCACCTCGGTGATGCTGCCCGCCCCGAGGGTGACGATGAGATCGCCGGGCCGCGCGCGCCGGACGAGCTCGGCCGCAGCCGCGTCGAGGTCGGCGGCCGTGGTGACGTGCTCGGGCGGCAACGGGACGTGCTGCGCCACGAGCGCGGCGGTCACCTCGGGGTCGGGGTCCTCCCGGGCGAGGTAGACCTCGAGCACGACCACCTCGTCGGCGGCGCCGAGGGCACGACCCATGTCCGGACCGAAGATGCGCGTGCGGGAGACGAGGTGCGGCTGGAACGCCACGACGACACGACGTCCGGCGGCCACCGCTCGGGCCGCCTCGAGATCGCCGGCGATCTCCGCGGGATGGTGGGCGTAGGAGTCGTAGACCTCCACGCCGCCCGCGTCGCCCTTGCGCTCCATCCGGCGACGCGTCCCACCGAAGCCTTCGACCCCGCGCTTGAGCGCCTCGAAGTCGTGACCGAGCCGCAAGCCGAGCGTGATCGCCGCGAGAGCATCGAGCACATAGTGACGACCGGGGATCCGCAAGGTCACGCGACCCAGCTCGCGCCCACGGTCGACGACGGTGAAGCCTGAAGTGGTGCCCTCGAGCACGACGTCCACAGCACGCACGTCGGCCAGGTCCGTGGTGCCGACGCCCACGAACGAGCGACCCAGGCTCGACGCGACGGCGCGCAGTGCCGCCGCGCCCGGGTCGTCGACGCAGGCTACGAGGAGCCCCGCGGGGTCGATCCGCTCGACGAACTCGTTGAACGCCTCGCGGTAGGCGGCCTCGCTCCCCCAGGCGTCCAGATGGTCGGCCTCGACGTTGGTGACGATCGCCGCGAAGGGCCGGTAGACCAGGAACGCACCGTCGCTCTCGTCCGCCTCGGCGATGAACAGCTCCCCCGAGCCGAGCTCGGCGTTGGTGCCGGACTGGGACAGGTCGCCCCCGATGGCGTACGTCGGCTCCGCTCCCGCCTCTCGCAGGGCCGCCGTCAGCAACGAGGTCGTGGTGGTCTTGCCGTGCGTGCCGGCGACGGCGAGGACCTTGCGCCCCGCCATGACCGAGGCGAGCCCGGCGGAGCGTGGGAGGAGCCGGAGGCCGAGTCGCTGCGCCTCGACGACCTCCGGGTTGTCCTCCCGCACCGCCGTGGAGACCACGACGGTGTCCGCACCGTGCACCTGCTCGGCGGCGTGCCCGACGAACACGGTCGCGCCCCGGTCGCGCAGCTTCTCCAAGGTCGCCGAGGCGACCCCGTCGCTGCCGGAGACGGTGATGCCACGGGCCAGCATGATCCGCGCGATCGCCGAGAGCCCGGCCCCGCCGATCCCGACGAAGTGGACCCGCCCCAGCCGCTCGGCCGGCAGGATCACCTCGGGCACGGGGACTCTCACGGGGCCGCCACCTCGAGCACGATGCGGGCCAGCCTCTCGTCGGCGTCGCGCGGCACGAGAGCCGCCGCGCGGCTGCCCATCTGGGTGAGCCGAGCCGGGTCGTTGATCAGCGAGGGCACGGTCGAGACCAGCCACTGGGCGGTGAACGCGGCGTCCGAGACGAGCAGCGCTCCCCCGGCGTCGACCACAGGACGCGCGTTGCGCTCCTGCTCGCCGTTGCCGTGCGGAAGCGGGACGAAGACGGCGGGGACGCCGACCGCCGCCGCCTCGACCACCGACGAGGCCCCGGCGCGGCACACCATGAGGTCCGCGGCGGCCAGCGCGTAGTCCATCCGGTCGACGTAGCCCCGCGGCACGTAGCCGGGAGCGGCCGGCGGCAGCTCGTTCTTGGGCCCGACCACGTGGAGGATCTGGACGCCCGCGGCGGACAGGTCCGCAGCGGCGGCCGACACGGCGTCGTTGAGGCTGCGCGCGCCCTGCGAGCCCCCGGTCACGACGAGGGTGGGGCGCTCGTCGAGGCCGAAGAACGCCTTCGCCTCGGCACGCACAGCGGCCCGGTCGAGGGTGGAGATCATCCGCCGGATCGGGAGGCCGACGTACTCCGCATGCGGAAGCGGCGTGTCGGGGAAGCTGACCCCAACCCGTCGGGCGAGGCGGGCGCCCGCCTTGTTGGCGAGGCCCGGCAGTGCGTTCTGCTCGTGGACGACGAACGGCACCTTGCGGCGCCGGGCCGCTATGTAGGCGGGCATGGAGACGTAGCCGCCATAGCCGACCAGCACGTCCGGACGGACCTGGTCGAGCACGGCGTACGTCGCCTTGACCGCCCTCCGCAGGCGCGCGGGGACGCGGAAGAGGTCCGGGTTGAGCGAGCGGGGCAGCGGCACCGGTGGGATGAGCTCGAGGGGGTAGCCCGCCTCGGGGACCACCCGGGTCTCCAGGCCCCGGGGCGTGCCCAGACAGGTCACCTCGATCGCGGGGTCGAGCCGGCGCAGTGCGTCGGCCGTGGCGAGCAGGGGCGAGGTGTGGCCGGCAGTGCCGCCACCGGCGAGGAGAACACGCATGGCGACGAGAGCCTACCGAGAGGCCGAGAGGCCGGCCGAGCGTGCCTTGCGGCGAGCCGCGAGCGCCCGGGCGGCCTCCGGCTCGCGTCGGGCGAAGCCGATGACCAGCCCCAGGGCCGCCAGGGTCGGCAGCAGCGCCGAGCCGCCGTAGGAGACGACCGGCAGCGGGATCCCGATGACGGGGAGGAGTGCCAGGACCATGCCGACGTTGATGACCATCTGGCCGATCAGCCAGACGACGATGCCGAAGGTGACGTAGCGGACGAACGCCTCGTTGGTCCGGACCGCGACCCGCAGGGCGGCGTAGGCGAGGGTGAGGAAGAGGCCGACGACCAGCAGCGTGCCGACCAGCCCGAGCTCCTCGCCGAGCACCGCGAAGATGAAGTCGGTGTGCGCCTCGGGCAGGTTGCCCCACTTCTGCTGGGAGGCACCGATCCCCTCGCCGAAGATGCCGCCGCTCGACAGGGCGTAGAGCCCGTGTCCGGCCTGCCAGCCGGCGCCCTGGAAGTCGTTGAACGGGTTGAAGGCGTTGGTGAGGCGCGAGACCCGCTCCTTGTCGACGGTCGCCAGTCCGAAGGCGGCCACCGAGACGATCGTCAGCGCGAGGCCGAACATCTTGGCCGGGGCGCCCGCCACCCACAGCATGCCGAGCATGATGGCGAAGAAGACGAGCCCGGTGCCGAGGTCGTGGCCCAGGATGACCATGCCGGTGGCCAGCAGCATGCCCGGCACCACGGGGACCAGCAGCTGCTGGAGGCTCCCGAGCCGACGCTCCTTGTTGGCGTAGACGTTCGCCGCCCACAGGATGAGAGCCAGCTTCGCGATCTCCGACGGCTGCAGCTGCACCGGGCCGAGGGAGAGCCAGTTCTTGTTGCCGGCCACGGAGACGCCCATCTTCGCGACCAGCAGCAGGAGCACCAAGGAGATGACGTACGCCGGCCAGGTGAAGCGACGGATCCAGCGGGTCGGCATCCAGGTGGCGACCCAGGCGACCGGAAGTCCGAGCAGCACCCACAGCGCCTGCCGCTTCACGATGGCGTAGGAGTCGCCGTACTGCTCGTAGGAGAAGACGCTCGACGCGCTCAGCACCATGATGAGGCCGATCGTGAGCAGGAGCGCGGAGGCACCCACGAGCAGGTAGTAGGACGTGAGCGGGCGGTCGAGTGCCTCCCGGAGGGCGGCGAGCCAGGGGTTGTCGCGGAGCGCTCCGCGAGCCCGCCGCAGGGCGGGGACGACGGAGGCGTCCTCAGGGTCGGCCGTCGTCATCGGTTGGTCCCCCGCCTGTCAGTCTCCGGTGTGCTCCCTCACCGCGTCGGCGAAGGCATCGCCTCGCGCGGCATAGTCACGGAACTGGTCCATGGAGGCGCAGCCGGGTGCCAACAGCACGGTGTCTCCGGGCTGGGCGAGGCCGGCGGCGGCGGCCACGACCTGTCTCATGACGTCCACACCAGTCTCACTGGTCCCAGCCGTCACCACGGGGACATCGGGGGCGTGTCGCGCCAGAGCCTGTGCGATCACGTCGCGGTCGCGTCCGGTGAGGACCACGGCGCGCAGCCGCTGTCGCACCGTGTGCACCAGGTCGTCGAACGTCGCGCCCTTCGCCAGACCGCCCGCCACCCAGACGACGGGGTCGTAGGCGAGCAGGCTGGACTGGGCGGCATGGGGGTTGGTCGCCTTGGAGTCGTCGACCCACGTCACGCCGTCCTTCACGGCGACTGCGGTGATCCGGTGGCCTCCGGGGCGGAAGGAGCGGAGCCCGTCGCGAACCGCCGCCTGGCTGACGCCGTGCGCGCGGGCGAGGGCCGCCGCGGCGAGCGCGTTGGCGACGAAGTGGGGTGCGGGGCTGGCCAGGTCACTGATCTGGCAGAGCTCGGCGGCGCTGGTCGCCCGCTCGGCGATGAAGGCGCGATCGACCAGGATGCCGTCGACGAGGCCGAGCATGCCGACAGCGGGCATGCCGAGCGTGAAGCCGATCGCCCGGGCGCCCTCGACGACGTCCGCCTCCTCGACGAGGCGCCGGGTGGTCTCGTCGGCCACGTTGTAGACGCAGGCCTTGGACACGCGCTCGTAGATGCGCCCCTTGTCGGCGGCGTAGCCGGACATGCCGCCCAGGTCGTCGTACCAGTCGAGATGGTCCTCGGCGACGTTGAGCACCGCGGCGGACTCCGCCGCCATCGAGTCGGTGTAGTGCAGCTGGAAGCTGGAGAGCTCGACGGCGAAGACGTCGTGCGGCGTCGGGTCCATGACCGCCTCGACGATCGGCAGGCCGACGTTGCCGACCGCCGCGCTGCGCAGACCGGCCGTCCTCAGGATCGTGTCGAGCATCTCGGTCGTGGTCGTCTTGCCGTTGGTGCCCGTCACCGCCAGCCACGGCGCCGGGTGGTCGGGGTCGCGCAGCCGCCAGGCGAGCTCGACCTCGCCCCAGATGGGGACTCCTCGGGCGCGAGCCTGGGCGAGCAGCGGCGCCGACGGCCGCCAGCCGGGGCTCGCGACGAGCAGGTCGACGTCCTCGGGAAGGGTCGTGGTCGCTCCCTCCCCCAGACGCAGGGTCGCTCCCAGGACCTCGAGGAGCTCGGCCTTCTCCGCCCTCTCGCCGTCAGCGATCCTCTCGTCGAGCGCCGTGACACTGGCGCCGAGGTGCAGGAGGTTGTCGGCCGCGGCGAAGCCCGAGACGCCCAAGCCTGCGACCACCGCGCGCACGCCCTCCCAGGAGTCGTGCCGGCCCAGTCTGGTCGGGTCGGGCGTGGTCGGATCGGGCGTGGTCGGATCGGGCGTGGTCTGATCGGCCATCAGTTGCCGGTCACCCACTCGGCGTAGAAGATCCCGACGCCGGCGGCGACGCAGAGCCCGGTGATGACCCAGAAGCGGATCACGACGGTCACCTGCTCCCAGCCGAGCATCTCGAAGTGATGGTGGATCGGCGCCATCTTGAAGATCCGCCTGCCCCGGGTGACCTTGAAGAACCCGACCTGCAGCATGACCGAGAGCGTCTCGACGACGAACAGGCCGCCGAGGACCACGACCAGCAGCTCGGTGCGGGACAGGATGGCGATCCCGGCGAGTGCGGCACCCAGCGCGAGCGAGCCGGTGTCGCCCATGAAGATCTGTGCGGGGGAGGCGTTCCACCACAGGAACCCGATGCAGGCGCCGGCGATCGAGGCAGCCACGACGGCCAGGTCGAGCGGGTCGCGCACGTCGTAGCACTTGCTGTTGAGGGTGACGCCGCAGGTCTGGTTCGCCTGCCAGATCCCCACGACGACGTACGCCGAGAAGACCAGTGCGCTCGCACCGGTGGCGAGGCCGTCGAGCCCGTCGGTCAGGTTGACGGCGTTGCTGAACCCGGTGACGAAGAACCAGATGAGCACCAGCACCACCACGGTGGGCAACGCCCACCCCCAGTCGCGCAGGAACGAGAGATGGTTCGAGGCGGGGTCGCGCCCTGACTCGTCGGCCAGCCGGTCCCAGAGCGCCAGGATTCCGAAGACGACCGCGATGACGGTCTGCCCGATCATCTTGGCCCGGCTGCGCAGGCCCAGGTTGCGCTGCCGGGAGATCTTGATGAAGTCGTCGAGGAAGCCCACCAGGCCCGTGCCGACGAAGAGGAAGAGGAGGAGGAGGGCCGACTTCGACGGCGCGTCGCCGGTGGCCAGCTTGGCGGCGAAGTAGCCGACCACGGCGGCCACGATGATCGCCACGCCGCCCATCGTGGGCGTCCCACGCTTGGTGTGGTGGGTGGTCGGGCCGTCCTCGCGGATCTCCTGGCCGTAGCCCAGCCGCGTGAACTGCCTGATCGCGATCCGGGTGCCGAGCAGCGAGATGAGCAGCGCCAGACCGCCGCTCAACAGGATCGCTCTCATGACTCCCTCACCACGCTTCGCCTATTCCCTTGCTGCTCGTTCGCGGTCCGCTCCCACGCGGGCGGCGAGCCCGGACCATCCTGCCCCACGCCTTGCTCCGCGGGTTCACGCCCCGCCGGTCGAGGCCCGGCGCCGTGTGACCAATGCCTCTCTCGCCACCACACGGTCATCGAAGGGGTGGACCACGCCGCCCACCTCCTGACCGGTCTCATGGCCCTTGCCCGCGACGAGGACGATGTCCCCCGTCCGGGCCTGCTCGATCGCCTCCTGGATCGCGGCTCGCCGGTCGCCGATCTCGACCACTTCCGCGCGGCCGCCGCGGGCACCCTCGAGCATCGCCGCTCGGATGGCCACGGCGTCCTCGCTGCGCGGGTTGTCGTCGGTGACCACGACGACGTCGGCCAGCCGCGCGGCGATCGCACCCATCACGGGACGCTTGCCGCTGTCACGGTCACCGCCCGCGCCGATCACGACCAGGATCCGCCCGTCGGTGAGGGGCCGCAGGGTCCGGATCGCGGCCTCGACGGCGTCGGGCTTGTGGGCATAGTCGACGACGACGGTGAAGTCCTGGCCCGCTTCGATCCGCTCCAGCCGCCCCGGCACGCCGCCGGCCTCGGCGATGCCGTGCGCGACCCTCTCCGCATCCAGACCCGCCTCTGCGGCCGCGGCAATGGCCGCGAGCGTGTTGGTCACGTTGAAGTCGCCCGGCAAGGGCGAGCGCGCCATGACCTCCACTCCGGGGCCGACCACCGTGAAGGTCGAGCCCTGCGGACCGAGCTGGACGTCGACCGCTCGCCAGTCCGCGTCGCCGGTGGTCGAGAAGGTCCGGAGGGGGATGACCGCCTCGGCGGCGAGCCGGCGACCGTGCTCGTCGTCGACGTTCACCAGCCCGCGCGCCGCGCGCTCCGGGGTGAACAGGGACGCCTTGGCTGCGTAGTAGTCGGCCATGTCGCGGTGGAAGTCGAGGTGGTCGCGACCGAGGTTGAGGAAGACGGCGACGTCGAACACCACACCGTCCACCCGACCGAGCACGAGCGCATGACTGGAGACCTCCATGGCGCAGGCGGTCACCTCCTCCTCACGCATCCGCGCGAACAGGGCGTGCAGGTCGGGCGCCTCCGGCGTGGTGAGGGAGGTCTTGACGTCCTCGCCGGCGATCCGGGTGCCGACGGTGCCGATGACGCCTGCCCGCACGCCTGCCCGCTGCAGGCCGCCCTCGAGCAGCCGCGTCGTGGTCGTCTTGCCCTGGGTCCCTGTCACGCCGACCATGTGCAGCGCGGTCGCGGGATCGCCGTACACCCGGGCGGCCAGACGGCCGAGCGAGCGACGTGGGTCCGCGGTGATCATGAGCGGTACGTCGGCGAGGAGCGGCGACCCCGTGCGGACCCGATGAGCGCCGACCTCGTCGGTCAGCACGGCGACCGCGCCCGCCTCGAGTGCGTCGGCGACGAAGTCGATGCCGTGCACGCGCGATCCCGGGAGCGCGGCGTAGAGGTCACCGGGGAGGATCCGCTGGGTGCTCAGCGACAGCCCCGTGACCTCGGTCGCGGACTCACCCACGATGTCAGTGCCCTCGGGCAGCAGCGAGGCGAGGTCGCGCAGGGCCGTGCGCAGCGGGCGCTGCGGCCGGGTCGCGGCGACTCCGGCCCGCTCGCCGGCGGGGTCGGTCGGGTGGGGCATCGGACGATCATCCCAGGGGGCGTGCGTGGTCGGTGAAATCGAGGCGCCGTCAGTACCTGAGGCGGCCCGGCCCCCACTGCACAGCCAGGTGAGAGGGCTTCGTGCCGGTCGGCGGCACGCCGTAGCGGGCGAGGAGGCGGGTCATGATCTTGGAGAAGACCGGACCGGCGAGCGAGCCACCGCCCTTGTTGCGCTGCGGGTTCTGGATGGCGACGTACACCGTGAAGCGGGGCTTGTCGGCGGGGGCGAAGCCGGCGAAGGAGACCGTGAGGGACCCGTCGTAGCGACCGTGCACGGCCCGCTGGGCGGTGCCTGTCTTGCCGGCGACGCGGTAGCCGGCCACCTGGGCGCCGGGCGCCGTGCCCGTCGCCGGGTCGACGACCCGCTCCATCATCTGCATCATCTGGGTCGCGGCCTCCGCACTGACGACGCGCTGTTGCGTCGTGCGGTCGGTGCCGACCACCTGGCCGGAGTCGGTCGTCGCCTGGCCCTCGACGATGCTCGGCGAGACACGGACGCCGCCGTTGGCCACCGTGTTGACGGCGGTGATCATCTGCAGCGCGTTGACCGAGAGCGACTGGCCGAAGTCGACGCGGTCCTGGATCTGGTGGTTCCACTGCGAGGCGCTCGGCAGGATGCCCGGCGACTCGCCGGAGAGCCCGGTGCCCGTGCGCTGTCCCAGCCCGAACTTCACGAGGTAGTCGCGCAGCTGCCCGTCGCCGAACTTGTCGGCGGCGAGCACGGTGCCGATGTTGGAGGACTGCGCGACCACGCCGGCCAGCGTCCAGCGCATGGTCGGGTGGTCGAACCAGTCGTGGATGACGCGGTCCTGCCGGTGCAGGGAGTTCGGCACGGTGAGTCGGGTCCGATTGGTCACCTTGCCGGCGTCGATGAGAGCCGACAGCGTCAGCACCTTCTCGACCGACCCCGGCTCGTAGACATCGGAGAGGGCGCGGCTGCCGCGGTCGGACTTCGGTGAGATGGCGGGGTCGTTGGCGTCGAACGTCGGGTAGTCCGAGAGCGCCAGCACCTCTCCGGTCCGGGTGTCCATGGCGATCGCGACACCCGACTCCGCACCCGAGGTCGTCACGGCGTCGGCCAGCGCCCGGTTGGAGTAGTACTGAAGGTCGGCGTCGATGGTGGTCTTGATGTCGTGACCGTCGACGGGGGTCACCGTCGTGCTCTGCCCCAGTGGGATGCGGCTGCCGCCGCCCACCTCGTAGGTCGCCTTGCCGTCCTTGCCGGCGAGCTCGGTGTCGAAGGTGCGCTCGATGCCGCCGAGGGACTCGTCGGTGCCGACGAAGCCGACGATGTTGGCGGCGAGGTCTCCGCCGGGATACTCGCGGATCGGGTCGCGCTGGGTGGTCAACCCCTTGAAGCCCAGGTCAGTGGCCTCCTGGACGGCTTCGGTCGCGAGGGTCGCCGGGATGCGCCGGGCGACGTAGGAGAACCGGCTCCCGCTGGTGCCGCGCAGCTGCTTGAGGGTGGTGAAGTAGTCGATGTCGAGCCTGTTGGCGAGCAGCTTGGCCAGCTCCGGCGCTCTGGTGGACGTCATCGTGGGGTCGGCGACGATCATGAGCCCGTCGACCGAGTCCGCCAGCGGCTGCCCGTTGCGGTCGAGGATGTCCCCTCGGGTGGCGGGGAGCACGACCTGGACCATGTTGGCCTTGCGGGCCGCGGCGGCGTAGGAGTAGGGGTCGAAGCCCTGGAGCTGGACGAGACGCCCCGCGAAGAGCGAGAGCACCATGGCGATGAGCAGGAAGCCCACGCGGAGCCGGAGGTGCGGAGAGCCACGCCCGACATCACGCTTCGTCGCCACTCGCTCTCCCCCTTGGTTGGTCCTGCTCGGCTGTCACCGCTGTGACAGGTGTGACTGGTGATGAATGAAGTGTCGTCGCTCGGCGGTGGATCGCCGGTGTCATCCGGCCCCGCGTGTCGGCAGCCTGGCTCAGTGGAAGGTGGGCTTGGGGACGGGCGGCCACAGCGGCGGGGTGGCGTCGCCGTTGGCAGGAGCCGCCGCGCCACTCACCCTCCCGGTCGCCACGTTGATCATCGCGACGCTCGGGGGGATGACCATGCCCTGCTTCTGGGCCATCTGGGCGACGTGCTGCGGCGCGCGCAGTGTCTGCAGATCGGACTCGAGCGACTCCTGCTGTGCCGCGAGCGTGGTGGCCTGCTTCTCCAGGCGGGCCTCGGTGAAGGCGGCCTGCTGCATCGAGGTGTTGAAGCACAGCAGGCTGATCACGCCGCCGAGGAGGATGAGGCTGACCAGAGTGACGAACGGGAACCGCGACGCTTCGACACGCCGGCGCGGCACGACCGTGAGCCGGGCGCGCTGGAGAGCCGCCGGCTCGAGCCATGCCAGTCGGCGTGAGGTGACCTTCTGTGCTGCGCTGCTGCTCATGACGCTCCCCGGGGCGTTGTCGGGCTCTTCGACGTGGTGGACGGGCGGACTCGTTCGAGGGCGCGCAGCCGGACGGAGGCGGCGCGGGGGTTGAGGGCGATCTCGGCCTCGTCGGCCCGCTCGGCGCCGCGGGTGAGCAGCCGGTGGGTCGGCTCCATCCCCTCCGGCACGAAGGGAAGATCGGGAGGGACGTCGAGCCGGGTGGCGGCCGTGAACGCCTGCTTGGCCAACCGGTCCTCCAGCGAGTGGTAGGACTCCACGACCACGCGCCCGCCCACGCCGACCGCCTCGACAGCGGCGGGGATCGCGCGGCGCAGCACCGCCAGCTCGTCGTTGACCTCCATGCGCAGCGCCTGGAACGTGCGCTTGGCCGGATGGCCTCCGGTCCTGCGGGCCGGGGCCGGGATCACGTCGTAGAGAAGCTCGACCAGCGGTCCGCTGGTGGTCCACGGCGTGGTCTCGCGCCGACGGACGATCGCCGCGGCGATCCTGGAGGCGAACCTCTCCTCGCCGTACTCACGCAGCACGCGCGTGAGGTCGGCGGCGCTGTAGGTGTTGAGCACGTCGGCCGCCGTCGGACCGGTGCTGTCGTCCATCCGCATGTCGAGGGGGGCGTCCTCGGCGTAGGCGAAGCCGCGGTCCCTGACATCGAGCTGCATCGAGGAGACGCCGAGGTCGAAGAGGACGGCGTCGACGCTGCCCAGGCCCAGGTCGGCCATCACCTCGGGAAGCTCGTCGTAGACGGCGTGCACGCCGGTGAAGCGGTCGCCGTACGGCGTCAGCCGCTCTCCCGCCATCGCGAGGGCGTGCTGGTCGCGGTCGATCCCGACGAGCCGGCAGGTGGGGATCCGCGCGAGGACGGCCTCGCTGTGGCCGCCGAGCCCCAGCGTGCAGTCGACCATGACGGCACCGTCATGGTCGAGCGCCGGGGTCAGCAGCTCGACGATGCGGTCGAGGAGGACAGGAACGTGACGCGGTGCGCCGGCGCCTCCCGTGCTGCTCATCTCGACCCCACCTGTGCTTCTCGACCCTGGAAATGCGGTGCGGCTCCGTAGGACCAGGTCTCATGCCCGCTCCGGAGAGCGCGCCGTCTGGAACCGGGGAAGTGCCCCAGAGTGGCGACGATCGTCTGGAACCGGGGAAGGTGCCCCAGATGACCGCGAGCGGGACTGAGACCTCGTCCTGCGGAGCCGCTGTTTGAGTTGTGTCCGGTGCTGCGCGGCCGAGTCCGCGGCTGGTGTGCGTCAGCTCAGTGCGGCCGGGTCCTCATCGAGCTCGGCGAACTTCGCCTGGGCCACGGCCGAGTAGTCACGCCAGCGCTCGGGGTCCCAGATCTCGATCCGGTCCATGACCCCGATGACGACGACGTCCTTGGTGAGGCCGGCATAGGCCCGCAGGATCGGCGAGATGCTGATCCGGCCCTGCTTGTCGGGCACGCCCGGCTCGGCGCCACCGAAGAGGACACGGGCATAGTCGCGCGCGCCTCGTGAGGTCATGGGGGTCTGCTGCGCGCGCTGCGCCTCCGCCATGAAGACGTCCTCGGGCCACACGACCAGGCAGTTCTCCTGACCCTGCGTCACGACGACCCCCTCCGACAACCGATCCCTGAACTTCGCGGGGAGGAAGAGGCGGCCCTTCTCGTCGAGCTTCGGTGTGTAGGTGCCCATGAAGAACACGGGCACCACCCCCTCGGTCCGACCAGGCCGCTCCACATTCGTGGCCTCGTCCTCCACTTTCCACCACCGTACACCACTTTCCCCCACCATCCACCACAGAACGCGGGTTCGCGCGTCGATTTCCCCCTCGACAGCGCGCCGACCCCCTCCACGCGGGCGGCAGAGGGTCGCCGTCGCTCCCCGAGGCGCGACGGTGGAGCGGGAGGTGGGGCGTGGTGGAGCAACGAGGGTCAAAGAAGGTGAGGCGAAGTCCTTGCCGTCCGCCGTACGGTTGGCTCAAGCGCCCCGCGACGTTGCGGACGGCCTGCCGCCGGGAGGACCACACGTGAGTACGCCGACCGCTGACAGCTCAGCGACCCATCGCTCCGTCCCGGGCGCGGACCTTGAGACGGTGATCCGGGTCGCCGGTCGGATCCGTGCGAACATCGAGCGCGTCATCGAGGGCAAGCCCGACGTCGTCTTCTCGACCCTGGTGGTCCTCCTCGCGGAGGGCCACCTGCTGATCGAGGACGTCCCGGGCGTCGGCAAGACCCAGCTGTCCAAGGCGCTCGCCCGCTCCATCGACTGCACGGTGCGCCGCATCCAGTTCACGCCGGACCTGCTGCCGTCAGATGTCACCGGCGTCTCGGTGTTCAACCAGAACACGCGGGAGTTCGAGTTCAGGCCGGGCGGCGTCTTCGCCAACATCGTGGTCGGCGACGAGATCAACCGCGCGTCGCCGAAGACGCAGTCCGCGCTCCTGGAGTGCATGGAGGAGCGGCAGGTGACGGTGGACAACACCACCTACCAGCTCGACTCGCCGTTCATGGTGATCGCGACCCAGAACCCGGTCGAGATGGAGGGCACCTACGCCCTGCCCGAGGCTCAGCGCGACCGCTTCATGGCCCGGGTCTCGATCGGCTATCCGGTGCCGGCGGCCGAGATCGCCATGCTCGCCTCCCACACCCGGGTCAACCCGCTCGACGATCTCGAGGCGGTCACCGACGCCAGTGAGATCCGCAAGCTGATCGGCATCGTCGGCCAGGTCCACGTCTCCGACGCCGTCCAGCGCTACGCCGTCGCCCTGACCTCGGCGACACGGTCCAACGACGAGCTGAGCCTCGGCGCCTCGCCGCGTGCGACGCTCCACCTCGTGCGGGCTGCGAAGGCGAGCGCCGCGCTGCACGGCCGCGACTACGTGCTTCCCGACGACGTCTCGTCGCTGGCGACGCCGGTCCTGGCTCACCGGCTGCTGCCGACCGTCGAGGCGACGATGACCGGCCGGTCGCCGGCCTCGCTGCTCGACGCCGTCGTGGCGAGTGTTCCCGTCCCGGCCGGGACCTGAGGGGTGAGACGAGGTGTGGCACCGTGCGTGAGGCGCTGTCTGGGCTGACGTTGCGCGGCCGGGCCTTCCTGGCCGCGGGCATCAGCGCCGTCGTCTGCGCGGTTCTGCTCGGGCAGTCCACGCTGGTCCGGGTCGGGGTGCTGCTCGTCGCGCTCCCCCTCGTCACGGCGTACGCCGTCGGCCGGGCGCGCTACAAGCTCTCGCTCGTCCGGACCCTGAGCCCTCAGGTCGTGCCCGCGGGGCAACCCGCTCGGGTGCGCCTGGCGCTGCGCAACGACGGTCGCATGCCGACGGGTGCGCTGCGCATCGAGGAGCAGGTGCCGTATGCCCTCGGGAGCCGTCCTCGCTTCGTCCTCGAGGGCATCGAGCACGGCTGGCGCGGCAGCGTCGAGTATCCGGTCCGCGCGGAGACCCGGGGCCGCTACGAGCTCGGGCCCATGACGGTCCGCGTCGGCGACCCGTTCGGGCTCGTGGAGCTCGCCCGCGCGTTCCGCACGACGACTCCCCTCGTCGTCACTCCCCGCACGGTGCCGCTCCCCGCGATCCCCCTGACCGGCTCGATCACCGGATCGGGCGACCAGCGCCCGCGGGCCTTCGCGGGCGGCAGCGCCGAGGACGTCACCGTCCGGGAGTATCGCCGCGGTGACGACCTGCGGCGGGT
Source organism: Nocardioides sp. AN3 (assembly GCF_054653495.1). NCBI lineage: Bacteria > Bacillati > Actinomycetota > Actinomycetes > Propionibacteriales > Nocardioidaceae > Nocardioides > Nocardioides sp. AN3. Next base: position 26,575 of record NZ_BAAIGC010000004.1, on the reverse strand, counting down.
CCACTGGCGCAGCTCGGCGCGGATCGGCGAGCTCATGGTGCGGCGCGAGGAGCAGCCGTGGCAGACCCGCGCCACCGTGTTCCTGGACAACCGCGCGGGCGCGCACCGGGGCGAGGGGCTGAACTCCTCCCTGGAGACCGCCGTGAGCGTCGCCGCCTCGATCGCCCTCCATCTGGGTGCCCGCGGCTACACGGTCCGTCTGGTGACCGCCACCGGTGAGGATCCGGCCACCTCCTGGCAGCACGACGACACCGAGATCACGGCCGGCCGACTGCTCGAGGCGCTCGCGATGGTCGAGGCGCACCCGAACACCACGATCGACACGAGCTGGTTGCGCGAGCAGGGCGACGGGGCGCTCACCGTCGCGGTGCTCGGTGCGCTGACCGGTCCGGATCTCGCCGTCATGCGACGGATCCAGCACCACGCCGGCGTCTCGCTGGCGGTCGCGCTCGACGTCGACGCCTGGGGAGCCACCCGACTGCCGACCGGCGGTGCGACGATGTGGCTGCTGCAGCAGGGGTGGCGCGCGATCGGCCTGACGCCGGATGAGCGGATCGACCGCGCCTGGCAGGAGCTGGGCGCGGTGCGCGGCGCACGGGGGGTGGCGCGTGCGCATCCGTGACACGGCCTGGGCGCCGTTCCTGCAGGCGATCGTCGCCGCCGCCACCGTCTGGGCGACGACGCTCTCGTGGAGCGTCTTCTCTCAGGACCCGCCGTCCTACCTGCGCCCGCTGCTGATGCTCGGTGCCGTCGTCGCCGTGACCGGGTCGGTGGCGCGCTGGGCGCGCCTGCCGTGGTGGCTGGTGCTGCTGGCCGAGCTGATGGTGGGCGGCGCGGTGGTCAGCCTCTACATCACCGGGTCGCCGGTGCCCATCCACGGCGCCTGGGACAACCTGCAGGCCGAGCTCGCCCGAGCGGGCGACGTCGTCAGGTCCCAGCGCCCACCGGTGGTGGTCGCCGGCGGCATCGCCCCGCTCCTCGTCGGCGGCGGACTCCTCTGCTTCGTCATCGTCGACATGCTCGCCTGCACCTTCCACCGCGCCGCGCTGGCCGGGCTTCCGCTGCTGGCGATCTATGCCGTGCCGTTCTCGGTCGTGGAGGGCGGGCTCCCGTGGTGGGGCTTCGCCCTCAGTGCCGCCGGCTTCCTCGCGATGCTGCTGCTCAGCCAGAGCGAGATCGTGGGCCGATGGGGCCGGCGGCTCGACTCCAGCAGAGCGGCCGGGCCGCAGGAGAGCGCTGCCGCCGTCTACGTCGGCAGCCTGGCCACGGTGCTCGCCCTCATCCTGCCGAGCCTGGTGCCGACGCTCGACCTGCACCTGTTCGGCCTGGGCCCGGGCGCCGGCGACGGGGGTCACATCACGGTGACGAACCCGCTCGTCGACCTGCGCCGTGACCTGGTCCGCGGGCCGGACGTGCCGGTCATCGAGGTCTCGACGGACGACCCGGCGCCCTCCTATCTGCGGATCGCGGTCCTCAACCGCTTCGGCGACAACGAGTGGACGGCCGGGAACCGGACGGTGCCGGCCAACAACGACGCCGAGGGCCCGCTGCCGAGCCTTCTCGGCGTGGCGACCTGGGTGAAGCGGAGGACATACGACTACCGGGTGCAGATCGGCGATCAGTTCGACTCCCGCTGGCTGCCGACGCAGGCGCCGATCTCGGAGATCCACGCCGCGGGCGACTGGCGCTTCGACACCCGCACGATGGACTTCCTCGCCGGCCCTCACCAGAGCTCGGCCGCCGGCATGAACTACCGGATGACCGCCGTCAGCCTCGACCTCAGCACCGCGGACCTGGTCGACGCGCAGGCCTCCCCCGGCACCGTCGGCACCTCCTACCTCGATCTGCCGAAGGACTTCCCCCAGAGTGCACGGACACTGGCGAAGGAGGTCACCGCGTCGGCCGACGGGGACTTCGCGAAGGCGGTGGCGCTGCAGAACTGGTTCCGCCGGGACGGCGGCTTCATCTACGACGACAGTGTCGCCATCGGCAGCAGCCCGGGTGACCTCGAGAGCTTCCTGTCCACCAGCAACGACGGCCGGCGCGGCTACTGCCAGCAGTTCGCAGCCGCGATGGCGGCGATGGCGCGCGCCCTCAACATCCCGGCACGCGTCGCGATCGGCTTCCTGACCCCGGAGAAGATCGGGCCGACGCGGTACGAGTACAGCACCCATGACATGCACGCCTGGCCTGAGCTGTTCTTCAGCGGCGCCGGCTGGGTGCGCTTCGAGCCGACCCCGGCGATCCGCGTGCCGGACGTCCCGTCCTACACCCGCAACCTCGACACCCAGCGCCCGGATCAGGCGCCGGACCTGACCCCGAGCTCGTCCCAACCGAGCAGGACCGCGTCCAACGCCCAGCGCCCCACTCAGGACCAGCAGTCCGCGTCCGGCTCGACCGTGGGCGCCTCCACCACGTTGTGGCGGTGGGCCGCCGGCCTGGGCGTGGTGGCCGTCGTCGGCGGCCTGCTCGCGCTCCTTCCCTCCCGGATCCGTCGGCGCCGCCGTGCCGAGCGCCTGCAGGCGGCGACTGCTGAGGCGGCCTGGGCAGAGCTCAGGGACACCGTCGTGGATCTCGGGCTGCCGTGGCCCTCCGGTGTGTCCCCGCGCGCCGTCGGCGCGTCCTTGGAGCGCTACGTCCGGGGCGACGACGCCGCGTCGCTCTGGCGGATCGTGGAGGCCGTCGAGGTGGCACGCTACTCACTGCGCTCGCCGCAGTCCGTGGCTCATGACGACCTGCTGGGGGTCACGGCCGCGCTCCGCGCAGCCACGACGGACCGGGCCGTACGCCGGGCCGCGTGGTGGCCGCGCTCGGTGTTCCAGCGGATGCCGTCGGAGTCCGGCTCGCCCGAGCTCGTCGACCAGGTCGGGTAGGGCTGGGTCGCTACCAGCCGGCGTTGCCGTCGCGCCGACGCTGCCAGCGCTGCTCCATGCGGTCCATGAAGGACGCGTGCTGCCGGCGGCTGCGTCCTCGGCGGCCGCCCTCGAAGACGGTGAAGCCGTGGCTCGGGTGGCTCGCGGACGGATGCGCGACCGGCTTGGAGCGCATGGCGGCGACGCCGATGGTCGCCGATCCGAGCATGATGACGAAGCCGACGATGCCGACCACGGGGAGCTGAGTGATGACGCCGGTCATCAGCAAGGCGATCCCGATCACGAAGACCACGCCGGCGAGAATCGCGCGGCGTCGCGCTGCTCGGCGGAACGACGTCCCACGCAGGGTGGACGCGAACTTCGGGTCCTCCTGGAGGAGGGCGCGCTCCATCTGTTCCAGCAGCCGCAGCTCCTCTTCCGAGAGTGGCACCGGTCCTCCCGCTGGTCCGACGGCGGTTGAGCCGCCGCGTTGATCTCCTGCCACCAGTCTAGGCAGGGTGTAGTCCTCACGGTACCCAGGAGGCGAAAAAACGCATCCCCCGAAACGTGCGGTGTGTGGTCGTCTCCGGATGTCCGGGAGGTGAGGCTAGGGCCGGATCGCGAGCAGGTGGAGCTGAGCGGCCAGCGGCAGGAAGTCGGGTCGCTGTGCCACGGCCGCCTCCAGCTCGGCGAGCGCCGCCGGAGCACCGGGCTCGAGATCGAGCAGCGAGCCCGGGACGAGGTCGGCGAAGACGCGCACGCCGTGCACCGACTCGACCGTGAACCCGGCTCGGGCCACCAGCTCCGCAGCCTCGGACGCTGTGAACCGCCTGCCCGCGCGACCGGACGGCAGCGTGTCGTCCAGGAGGGCCAGGGCCTGGGCGAAGTGGCCCGCCATAGCGCGCGCCACGACGGTCGCGTTGCGCTGTGCGACGAGCAGGCTGAGCCGCCCACCCGGGCGCAGCACGTCGACGAGCGTCGCGAGGGCCGCAGCAGGGTCGTCGACGACCTCGAGCACTCCATGGCAGAGCACGACGTCGACCGACCCCGGCTCGACTCCGAGGGTGGCGAGGTCGCCTTGGCGACCCTCGACCTCGACGCCGACCTCGCGCGCGCGTCGGGCCAATGATGCGAGGGCGTCGGGACTGGGGTCGACGACCGTGACTCGATGTCCCATCTCGGCGACGCGGACCGCGAACCCGCCCGTGCCGCCGCCGATGTCGAGAACGTCGAGCGGCGCCGTGTCGAGGACCGGCTCGAGCGTGTCCCACACGACGGCCGTCCGGGCACTTCCCCGGCGTTCGCTGACGGTCATGACACCAGCCTAATGGCCGGTCCCGTGGGCGGATCAGCTCACGCGCCGACCCTGCTGCTCGCCGAGATGCGGCACCAGCTCGGCATGGGGAACCAGCCCGAGCGCCTGCTCGACGACCGCGAGGAACCGGTCGACGTCGGCGACGAGCTGGTCCGCCTCGGCGCGCGTGACCGCCCGGGCCGAGCCGGCCTCGGCCGCGGCACGCTTCGCTGCACCCGCGGAGAAGAAGGCCGCCCAGTGGGCGAGCTCAGGAGCGACCTCGCTCAAGAGGATCCACGCGTTGCGCTGCGGCCTCCGCCTGCCGGCCAGGACCGGAACCGTGCGGGCGGCCAGCAGCGCGGCCGCTGCTTGCAGCGCGGCGACGTGAGCGGTGGCGTAGCGAGTCGTGACGTCGTCCGCCTCGATCGCCTCGGCCAGCGACGACGCCGAGCGCATGAGGTAGGCGTGCGTCGTCGCGGGCAGGAACGCCGGCACCGTCCCTGCCGCCTCGGTCCTCACCTGGGTCATCGCCTTCTCCTCTCGTGGTCCGGCGGAGGCGAGGGTCGAGGTCGCCTCCGCCGGACCTGATCGAACATGTGTTCGATATCCCTGACGGTAGCGCCCGGCGGCGACCCGGTCAAGGCCGTCGGTCAGGCACGCAGGGAGTCAAGCAGGGACCACCGACAACGAGGAGCGACGCCTGACCCGAGGGTCCTCCGGGCGCCATGCGTCCACAGGGTCTCAGCGCGCGTGCGAGAGGGGCTCTGCCTCAGGGTCGGCGTGGATGTAGGCAGTCGTGTCCGGATGCCACAGCGGCACCATGACCGCCGCCGAGAGCGCGAGACCGAGCACGGTGCACACGTCGAAGGTGACCGGCTGGCCGACCCTCAGGCCGGCGATCCCGGCCACGCCCGAGAAGAAGAGCAGCACGGTGATCCCGAGACGAGCCCACTCGAACCCGTTGCTGAGGAACACACCCAGCACCGCGACGAGACCGGCGAGGACGACGTACAGCGTGATGGCGACGGGGATGACGTGCGGCGGCTGAACCGACCCCTCCTTCACCGCATCGAGGCCCCGCTTCTCGAGGATCTCGCGCACGGCCGGGTTGCCCTGGGCCCAGGAGCGGATGAGGTCGTCTCGCAGGACGACGATCAGCACCACGGTCACCGCCCCCAGCAGCACGAGTGCCGCCAGCAGCTGCAGGGCCAGGGTCAGCGACGCCGGTCGCTCGTCCACTCATCCACTCCGTATCGCTCGTCGTCCGCACCTCGGTCTGGTCGCTAGGGTCGGCGCATGACGTCCGACGTGACCGAGCACCCGTCCGTGGTCCGCTTCCGCGAGGAGCATGCGAAGCGCGGCGGCGCGGGTGACATCGTCATTCTGCCCGACTCGGTGCACACGGCCGCACTGGCCGCCGCCACGCTCGGCTGCGAGGTCGGTGCGATCGCCAACAGCCTGCTCTTCGACGCCGCCGGCGCCCCGGTCCTGGTCCTCACCTCCGGCGCCCATCGCGTGGACACGTCTGCGACCGCAACCAGGATCGGCGTCGAGCGGCTCAAGCGCGCGTCGCCCGAGTTCGTCCGCGAGCACACCGGTCAGGTCATCGGCGGGGTCTCCCCGATCGGCCACCCAGCGCCGATCCCGACCTACGTCGACACCTGGCTCCAACGCCACCCGGTGGTCTGGGCGGCGGCCGGCCACCCCGCGACCGTGTTCTCGTCGACGTACGACGAGCTGCTCGCCCTCACCGACGGCACCGCGATCGAGGTGGACTGAGGGGCGACAGGACGCCGCGCGACATGCCCTAAGGTTGCCGCCCGTGGCACGGGTCGTGGTGATCGGCGGCGGGTTCGGCGGCCTGGCCTCGGCCGCCCGGCTCGCCAAGCTCGGCCATGAGGTGACCCTGCTCGAGGCGCAGCCGGCGCTCGGCGGAGCGCTGCAGCCGGTCGAGCAGGACGGCTACTCCTGGGACGCCAGTGCGACGACGACGCTGCTGCCCGCCGTCGTGCGAGACCTGTTCCGCAAGTCGGGGCGTCCGCTCGAGCGGGAGCTCGAGCTGGAGCCGGTCGGGGTGATCCGCGAGCACCGGTTCGCCGACCGGACCGCGGTGCAGGTCCCCGGCGGCTCGCGAGCCGCACAGCTCGCGGCGTTCGACCGGCTCCGCGGCAGGCGTGGCACCCCGCTCGGCCAGGCGTGGGTCGACCACGTCGCCGTCTATGGCGACGTCTGGGAGCTGATGCGCCGCCATGTCTTCGAGGCACGCACCTCCGCTCCTCCACCGTCGGTCACCACCTTGCTCCGCAGCCGCGAGTCCCTCCACCGCCGGCTGCGGCGCGCCCTGCCCGACGAACGGGTTCGGCTGGTCGCCGCGCACCCCTTCCTGGCTGCCGGGCACGACCCGCGCGACGTGCCGGCGTGGGCGGGGCTGACCAGCTACCTCGAGCAGCGGTTCGGCGCCTGGCGGCCGGTGGGCGGCATGGGGGCCCTGGCCAGCGCCCTCGCCGGGCGCTTGGCGACGCGTCGCGTCGACGTGCGCACGTCCACCACCGTCACGGACCTGGTCGTGCGAGCAGACCGAGTGGTCGCCGTGCGGACGCCCACGGCGGAGATCGACGCCGACGCGGTGGTCGTGGCGATCGACCCTCGACGTCTCCCCGCCCTCGCGAGGCACGTCGCGCGCTGCATGCCCGCCCTCCCACCGTCGGTCGTCCACCTCGGCCTGACCGGACCCGTGCCCGAGCTCCCCGTCGAGCTGGTCCTGCACGGCGACCCGACCCTCACGGTGCGGACGGGCGGTCGAGCACCGGAGGGCTCCCATGCCTGGACGGTGCACGTGCGTGGTCGTCTTCAGGAGGATGTCCTGCTCGCCTTGGCGCGGCACGGGATCGACGTGCGGAGCCAGGTCGAGACGCGTCTCGACCTCTCACCGCGACAGTTGGTGGAACGCTGGCACGGCTCACCTCTCGGCACGGCGTGGCGCGGCCGTTCCACCCCACGGCTCGGCCCGACCACGCCGATCGCGGGCGTCTATGCCGCGGGCGCACACGCGGTCGCCGGGGACGGCCTGCCGTTCGTCGGGCTGTCGGCCACCCTGGTCGCCCAGGAGCTCGCGCCTCCGGGCGACACGTCGGTCAGACGGTGAGGTTGAGCCGGGCGAAGATCTCCAGCGTCGCCTTCGACCGGTTCAGGGTGTAGAAGTGCAGGCCGGGGGCGCCTCCATCGAGCAACGCCTCGCAGAGCTCGGCAGCGATCGCGATGCCCTCGGCGCGCACGGCCGCAGCGTCGCCGGCTCGCGCCTCGATGCGTCGCACGACCTCGTCGGGGACCGACGTGCCGATCAGCTCGCCCTGTCGCTGGATCGCGGAGAGGTTGAGGATGGGCATGATGCCGGGGAGGATCGGCAGGTCCACCCCGCGGGCGCGCACCCGGTCGACGAGACCGAAGTAGTCCTCGGCGCGGAAGAACATCTGGGTGACCGCGAAGGAGGCACCTGCCCGGGCCTTGGCGACCAGCACGTCAGCGTCCGCGTCCAGGGAGGCCGCCGACGGATGACCCTCGGGGAACGCCGCGACGCCGATGTCGAAGCTGCCGCGACCGCGGACCAGCTCGACCAGCTGGCTCGCGTAGGTGAAGCCTCCCTCGGTGGGCACCCAGTCAGCGCGAGGACCCTCGCTCGGGTCGCCGCGCAGGGCCATCACGTTGCGGACCCCTGCTGCGGCGTACAGGTCCAGGATCGCCTCGATCTCCGCCACGGTGTGCCCGACACAGGTCAGGTGTGCCATCGGCACGAGCGAGGTCTCACGCGCGATGCGGGCGGTGATCCTCGCCGTCTTGTCGCGGGTGGTCCCGCCCGCGCCGTAGGTGACGGAGACGAACGTCGGCCGATACGGCTCCAGCGCCTCGATCGCCGCCCACAGCTGGTCCTCGCCGGCCTCGTCCTTGGGCGGGAAGAACTCGAACGAGAACGAGCGGCCGCCCTCACGGATCAGCCGTCCGATGTGCTGCGGGTCGCCCTCGATCATGGGCGTCATCTTAAAGAGCCGAACCCAGGGAGCCCGGCATCGTCCACCCCTCAGATCATCTGAACCGGTGATCTATAGGGTCGACCTCCGTGACGCAGACCTGGGACGGCGACCGCTTCCGAACGCGTGTGCAGGAGGCCATCGACGCCTTCCTGGCGCGGCAGGGGGCGCTGCTCGAGCCGCTCGGCAGTGACGCGGCACGGCTGCTCGATCAGGCGCGGGTCACCGTCGCCGGCGGCAAGCGTCTCCGCGCGGCGTTCTGCTACTGGGGCCATCGCGCGTTCGCCCCTGCCGAGGCCGGCGCCGTCGAGGGACCCGAGGAGGACGCCCTCGTCCGCGCCTGCGCCTCCCTGGAGCTCCTGCACGCCTCCGCGCTCGTCCACGACGACTACATGGACGCCTCGGACACGCGCCGGGGCCGGCCGGCGACGCACCGTGCCCTCGAGGCCGAGCACCGCACGGAGGGCTGGCGAGGCGCTCCGGAGCAGTACGGCGCCGCCGCCGCGATCCTGCTCGGCGACCTGCTCCTGGCCTGGGCCGACGAGATGCTGCGACGCTCGGGGTTCGGCCTCGAGCGCGTCGTGCCGGCGCTCGAGGTCTTCGACCTGTGCCGCACCGAGGTGATCGCCGGCCAGTTCCTCGACGTCTCGGTGCAGGCCCGAGGTCGAGCCGACGTCGACACCGCCATGACGGTGCTGCGCTACAAGTCGGCGAAGTACTCCATCGAGCGGCCCCTCCACATCGGCGCCGCCCTGGCGGGCGCGGCGGCACCGGACCTGGCCGCGCTGAGCTCGTTCGGGCTGCCGCTCGGCGAGGCGTTCCAGCTCCGCGACGACCTCCTGGGCGTGTTCGGCGATCCCGACGAGACGGGCAAGCCGGCCGGCGACGACCTGGTCGAGGGCAAGCGGACCGTGCTCGTTGCGCTCGCCCTCGATGCGGCCTCCCCCGCGGATGCGGCCGTCCTCGACGGCGCCCTCGGGCAGGCGCTGACCTCCACCCAGGTCGACGAGCTGCGCCGGATCATCGACGCCTCCGGCGCCCGCGAGCAGGTGGAGGCGGCGATCGCAGGCCTGACCCGGTCGGCCGTCGACGCGCTGGAGCGCGCCGACGTCGATGAGCGTGCGCGCGCGGTCCTGCTCGACTTGGCCCGCGCCGCGACCCAGCGGCGCGTGTGAGTCGCGACTGAGGCCGTGGCCGAGTCGCAGCAGCGGCGGCGCAGCTGGCGAGCGGTCAGTCGAGCGACGGCACGTCGATCTGCGGGCCCTCGCCGCGCAGGAGGACGGCGAGCTGCGCCTGGGCGGCGCGATCGGCGAAGAGACCTGTCACCTCGTCGAAGGTGTCCCGGTCCGCGCGCGCGAGCGGGCCCCACTCGTCCCACAGCAGCAGGAAGGGGCCGTCGACGTCGCGCAGGACGTCGCGCATGGCGTCGATGCTCGGCTCGGCCTGGTCAGGTGCACCCACCGCCGGACCGAGCCTGCTCATGAGCGTCACCTTGTCCTCGACCCCGACGCCGTCCACGCGAGCGAAGCGCCAGCCCGCATGCTCCACGGTGTGGCGGACGTCGGCGGCGCCGAACGCCGCGTGCCAGCGGTAGACGCCCGGAGCGTGGTGACCGGCCAGGATGCCTGCCAGCCCGCTCATCGGCTGCCGTTCCTTCGAACCATCTTCATCGCCTGACTCCTCTCGAAGTGCGCGTCGCGACCGGCGGCTCGGCCGTGCTCGACGCCCGTCACCTCCAGATGATCCGCCGTGAGCGGCGATCGCGCGACCCTCAGAAGGCCATCGCCTGCGCGCGGCGCTTGGCCTCGGCGCCGCGGTTCTCCCGAAGGGCGTCGATCGGACGGCCCGGGAGGCCGGCGTCGAGGTAGAGCCACGCGATGCACTCGCGGTCGTCGTACCCGCCGTCGTGCAGCACCGTGAGCAGGCCCGGCAGGCCCTTGACCGGCTCGCCGTCGACGATGAAGTCAGCCGGGACGCGCTGACCGGCGCCCTTGGTCCCCGGGTTCGGGACCGCGGCGGCGAGCTGGTGCTCGCGGATCATCGTGCGCACCTTGCCGACGGTCACCCCGAGCCGCTTCGCAGCCTCGGCCCAGTCGATCCAGTCCGTCACGAGCTGGGACAGGTCATGGTCGGCGAGTCGCAGCGGAGCGTCCATGGCGTCGATCCTAGGCGGCCCCTCCGGGCGAGTCGCACGTGAGGACCGAAGCGTTGGCTCCGTACGATGGCCCCATCCGGTCCCTTCCCCGACCGGTAGCAGGAGGGTCGACATGCAGTCTGACCGGCGTGGGCAGGGCCGTGCCGGCGCTGACGCGCGCGTCGACCACGACCCTCTGCTCGGGCGCGTCCTCGACGGGCGCTACCGGCTCGTCTCCCGCGTCGCGCGTGGCGGCATGGCGGGCGTCTACGAGGCCGTGGACCTCCGGCTCGACCGCACGGTCGCCGTGAAGGTCATGCACAGCGGCATGGGTGGCGGCCCGGCCGGGGATGCGGCGTACGCCGCCCGCTTCGTGCGCGAGGCTCGCGCGGCGGCCCGCCTGTCCCACCCGAATGTCGTGTCCGTCTACGACCAGGGCGAGGACGACGGCTCGCCCTACCTCGTCATGGAGATGGTGTCGGGTCACACCCTGCGCGACACCATCACGGCGCAGAGCCCGATGGCGCCGCAACGCGCCGTGGCGGTCCTCGAGCCCGTGCTCGCCGCCCTGTCGGCGGCTCACCGCGCCGGTCTGGTGCACCGCGACGTCAAGCCGGAGAACGTCCTCATCTCCGACGAGGGCGCGATCAAGGTCGCTGACTTCGGCCTGGCCAGAGCGGTCACCGCCGACACCCAGCACACCTCGACGGGTGTGCTGATCGGCACGGTGTCCTACGTCGCGCCCGAGATCGTCACCGAAGGGCAGGCCGACGCGCGGGCTGACGTCTATGCGGCCGGCATCCTGCTCTACGAGCTCCTCACCGGGCGCAAGCCGCACGAGGGCGAGACGCCCATCCAGGTCGCCTACAAGCACGTCCACGAGGACGTCGCCCCGCCCTCGCGGCTGGTGCCAGGCCTCCCGGCATACGTCGACGCGCTGGTCGCCCGCGCCACGGCCCGCGATCCGGGACTGCGGCCCGCCGACGCCAGCGTGATGCTGCGTCAGCTCCAGCGGGTCCGAGCGGCTCTGGCCGCCGGCACCATGGAGGACGGCGAGCTGACGGCTGACCTCTCCCTGCCCACGCGGGTGAGCCCGGACACCACGCCCCAGCGGTGGGACGAGCCCGACCACACGCGGACCGTCTCCCGCGCCGTCCCGGCTGCCGGCCTGGCGGGCTCCGGGGCCTCGGCCGCCTCGCGCCTCCCGGTTCGCGTCGACGAGCCGCGGCCTCGCCGACGCCGCGGCCCGCTCGTCGTGCTGCTCGCCGTGCTCCTCGTCGCCGCGCTGGGTGCCGGCGCCTGGTGGTTCGGCTTCGCTCGCTACACCGCGACGCCCGGCGTGTTGGGCCTCACCCAGCAGGCAGCAACGGCGCGCCTGGAGAGCGCCGGGCTGGACGTCAGGGTCACCGCGCCGGCCTACTCCGACACCGTCAAGGCCGGCCTCGTCATGAAGACCGATCCCGCGGCGGGCAGCCGCGTCCTCGACGGCGGCACGGTGACGATCACGGTGTCGAAGGGCATCGAGCAATATCAGCTGCCCAACCTGGCCGGCAAGACGCTCGACCAGGCCCAGGACGCCCTGCTGGCGATCAAGATGAGCTACGGCAAGGCTGTCGAGCGGTGGTCCGACACCGTGCCGGACGGTCAGGTGATCCGCACGGACCCCGCCGCGGGCGCCACCCTGCGGCCGGGCACCCCCGTCGACGTGTGGGTCAGCAAGGGCCGCCAGCCGATCAAGATCGCCGACTGGACCGGGAAGCCGGCCAACGCCGCCACGCGGGCGCTCGAGCAGACCGGGCTGAAGGTCGAGACCGAGTCCACCTACAGCAACGACGTCGCCAAGGGCGTCGTCATCAGCCAGAGCCCCGACACGGGCACGCTCTACAAGGACGACACCGTCAGCCTCGTCGTGTCGAGGGGTCCGCACCTGATCGAGATCCCCGGCGGGCTCCGCGGGATGGGCGTCGGGGCGGCGACCGACAGGCTGCAGGCGCTGGGGTTCAAGGTGAGGACGGCGAAGACCGACCACTACCTCGGCCTCGGCTTCGTCTGGTCGTCGAACCCCGACAGTCACAACTTGGTGCCCGAGGGCTCGACGATCACGCTCTACCTGGTCTGAGCCGCTCGGCGCCCGGCACCCGGCGCGGCGAGGTGAGGCGATCGGAGGATTCTGGCCGAGCCGGGTGCGACGCCTAGCCTGACGCCGTGCCGACGCCGGGAGAGATCGACTACCACCAGCGCAACCCGATCGGGACCCATGTCCAGGTCGGCAAGGGCCTCGTCGCGGGCGCTCTGGCGCAGGCCGACCTGCTCGGCTGCGAGACGCTCCAGATCTTCGTCGGCAATCCGCGAGGCTGGGCGCTGTCGGCCGGGAAGCCGGACGAGGACAAGGAGTTCAGGCGCCAACTGGAGAGCCGCGGCATGCGGGCGTTCATCCATGCGCCGTACCTCGTCAACCTCGGCTCCCCCACCCCAGCGACGTTCGAGAGGTCGGCGGCCGTTGTCGCGCACAACCTGCGCCGCGCCGCCGAGATCGGAGCGGAGGGCGTCGTCGTCCACACCGGCTCCTTCGTCTCCACCGACGGGGAGCGGGTTGAGCAGCTGGCAACGGCGATGAGCCAGGTGCGCGAGGCGCTGCTGCCGGTCCTCGAGGCGATCGAGGGTGACGACGCGCCATGGCTGCTGCTCGAGCCGACCGCCGGGCAGGGACGCTCCCTGTGCGCGGAGGTGGAGGACCTGACGGCCTACCTGGGCGCCCTGGACTTCCACCCGAAGGCGGGCGTCTGTCTCGACACCTGCCACGTGTTCGCGGCCGGGGCGCCTCTCGACGAGCCGGGCGGCACGACGGCGAGCGTCGACCGGCTCGTGGAGATCGGCGGTCCGGGGCGGCTGCGCCTGATCCATGCCAACGACTCGATGGACGTGCGCGGAGCGTTCAAGGACCGGCACCAGAAGATCGGTCAGGGGCACATCGGCACCGGCGCGTTCAAGGAGCTGTTCGCCCATCCTGCCACCGCCGGCGTGCCGTTCATCCTGGAGACGCCCGACTCGCGCGATGTCGACAACGTGGACATCCCGCTGCTCAAGGAGCTTCGCGCCGCATCCCAGTAGATGGACAGACGGTCCCGGATGGCGGACACCTCCTCTACTCTCGACGGCGTGACGCCTACGTCGTATTTCTTTGGATGCCTGCCGGGAGCTCCCGTGCGGGCCGTCCTGTCGTAGGACCGCTCACACCCGACGAAGACGCCCCGGCCTGTGCCCGGGGCGTTCCTCATGTCCGGGGCAGGCCGGCCAACCGAGAGGAACACATCATGGTCGTGGTCATGGCTCCCGACGCCACCGACGAGGACATCGCGCGCGTCGTCGAGCGGGTGGAGGGGGTGGGCGGCGAGGCCTTCGTCAGCAAGGGCCTCACCCGCACCATCATCGGGCTCGTCGGCGACATCGACTCCTTCCACCACCTCAACCTCCGCACGCTGGCCGGGGTGGCCGACGTCCACCGCATCTCGGATCCCTACAAGCTCGTGAGCCGACAACACCATCCCGACCGCTCGACGGTCTGGGTGCGCGGCGTGCCGATCGGTCCCGACACCTTCACCTTCATGGCCGGCCCGTGTGCGGTCGAGTCCGCCGAGCAGACGCTCGAGGCGGCTCTCATGGCCAAGGCTGCAGGCGCGACGATCCTGCGGGGCGGAGCGTTCAAGCCGCGGACGTCGCCGTACGCCTTCCAGGGGCTCGGCGTGCGCGGCCTGGAGATCCTGGCGGATGTCCGGCAGGCCACCGGCCTGCCGGTGGTCACCGAGGTCGTCGACGCCCGCGACGTGCCCGTCGTGGCGGAGTTCGCCGACATGCTGCAGATCGGCACCCGCAACGCCCAGAACTTCGGACTCCTCCAGGCTGCCGGCCAGGCGGGGCTGCCCGTGCTGCTCAAGCGTGGCTTCAGCTCGACGATCGAGGAGTGGCTGATGGCGGCGGAGTACGTCGCCCAGCGCGGCAACCTCGACATCGTCCTGTGCGAGCGCGGGATCCGGACGTTCGAGCCGTCGACGCGCAACACCCTGGACATCTCCGCCATCCCGGTGGTGCAGGCCTCCTCGCACCTCCCGATCATCATCGACCCGTCGCACGCGTCGGGTCGCCGCGAGCTCGTCGTGCCGCTCTCCCGGGCGGCCATCGGCGTGGGCGCCGACGGCCTCATCGTCGACATCCACCCCCATCCCGAGGACGCGCTCTGCGACGGGCCGCAGGCCCTCGTCGGGGCCGAGCTGCGGGAGCTGGCGGCGGCGGTGCGGACGATGCCGCCGCTCGTGGGACGCGTCGACGCTTCGGAGCGGGCCACGATCGTGGCGTAGCCTGCCGTGCGATGAAGTTCTGCATGCAGTGCGGCCACGAGCTCGGGGCCAGCCGCACCTGTCCTGGCTGTGGCACGACCGTCCCGGTCGAGCCGCCGCCCGCTCCGCAGCAGCCGCGACCCGGCATCCGCTATCCGCTGTTCGCCGACGAGGTGGACACGGTGAACGTCACGACGTCGGGTCACGTCCTCACCACCCCCGTGCGCGATCCCCTCGCGGCTCCGCCGGAGGCGCCCACGCAGATGCGGCTGCCTCCGGTGTCGGTCATGCCCCGTCGACGGGCGACACCGGCGGTGTGGGTGACGCTGACGGCCTTCGTCCTCGGCGTCCTCGCGGTGGGCGCCTGGATGCTGCTGCACGGCGGGTCATCCTCCGACGGCCAACGCGCCGACGCCTCGCACTCGGCCGGATCGGCCGGCGCGAGCGACGTCGCGTCCAACGCGGCCGCATCGGCACCGGTCACGCGAGCGCCGGGCGTCGACACGGCGGGCAACACGACGTCGTACGCCGCCTCGAACATGATCGACGGCGACCCGCACACCGCCTGGGAGATGGAGGGCGACGGCACCGGCAAGGTCCTGACCTTCACCCTCGCGAAGCGGACGCAGCTCTCCCAGGTCGGCCTCGTGAACGGCTATGCCAAGACCGGCACGGAGGGTGGGACGAGCCTGGACTGGTACGCCGGCAACCGGCGCGTCCTGCGCGTCGAGTGGCTCTTCGACGACGGCAGCACGGTCACCCAGGACCTGCGCGAGACGACCGCCATGCAGACCACGGCGGTGCGGGTGACGACGAAGACCGTCCGGCTCCGGCTCATCGAGGTGAGCGCTCAGGGCACCGGCCCGGCCGGCAGGAACATGACGCCCATCAGCGAGGTGCTGCTCTCCGGCCAGCCCGGCTGATCGCGACCTGCGTATCCTCACCGGCGTGCCCCGCATCACCGTCGCTCCGGCCTCGCCCGCGGACCTGGACGTCGTGATGGCGATCTGGGCCGCGGCGAATGCGACGCGGCGGCGGCCCCCGGGCGCCGTGCGGACGGAGCGGGTCCGGGAGAAGCTGGCCACCGGCGAGGTCGTGCTCCTCGCCCACTACGGCGATCGTCCCGCCGGGATGGCGCTGGCCGAGACCTTCGTCGACGGCGACTCCCCCAACCCGTCGACGGGCCACATCTCGATGGTCTTCGTCGATCCCGCCGTCTGGGGCTCCGGCGTCGGCACCAAGCTGCTCCGCGACCTCCAGACCCGCTGGTCCCGGCTCTCGGTCTGGACGCGGACCGACAACCGGCGCGCGCAGCGGCTCTACCTCGGCGCCGGCTTCACCGACTCGGGCAACCGCTCCGCGCTCCAGGACGGCGAGGAGATCATGCAGCTCGTCTGGGGCTGACCCGCCGAGCCCCGGGTTGTCGTCCGCCGAACCCCGGGTTGTTGTCCGCCGAGCCCCGGGTTGTCGTCCGCCGAACCCCGGGTTGTTGTCCGCCGAGCCCCGGGTTGCGCCGGCGGACGGACCGGTTTCCACGCACAGCAGCGGTTCCGGCGTACGTCGTCCACACGGGTGCGCCATGGACAGCCGATCAGGCAGCTCATCACTGGATGGTCGTCGGCATGGACACCATCACCGTGCCGGATGCCCCTTTCCGGCTATCAGACCTGCCGAGCCACGGACTCTCCCGGGGGCAACTGCGCAGGCTCGTCGAGGAGGGCGACGTGCGCCGGATGATCCGCGGCGTCTATGTCCACGCCGACGTGGAGCAGACGATCGCGTTACGAGCACGAGCCCTCGCCCTCGTGCTCGATGACGGCCACGTCGCCTGCGACCGGACAGCGGCGTGGGTGCATGGCATCGACGTTCTGACCGCGGAGGAGCTTGAGATCCCACCGCCGATCGAGACCTGCACCTTGAGTGGTCATCACCCGACGGAGCGTGTTGACGCGGACGGGCACGAGCGTGATCTCGAGCCGGGCGACATCATGACGATCGACGGCTTGCGAGTCACGACGGCGCTCCGCACCGCGCTGGACCTCGGCTGCCTGCTCCGCCGTCGCGAGGCGTATGCCGCGCTGAACGGGTTCGCGCGACGGCACGGCATCACCCAGGAGCAGCTCGCCGCGGAGACGCAGCGTCGCTATGGCGGAAGGCGCGGTGTCCGGCAGTTGAGAGCACTCACCCCGCTGGTCGATCCGCGCCCCGAGTCCCCACGCGAGTCGTGGACGCTGCTGGCGATCCACGACGCCGGCCTGCCGCTTCCCGAGCCGCAGGTCTGGGTAGACGTCGACGGCGTTCCGACGTACCGCCTCGACCTCGCCTACCGCCGCCATCGCGTCACCATCGAGTACGACGGCCACGACGCGCATGACCTGACTGATGAGCAGCGCGCGTACGACGCAGAACGACGAGCCTGGTTGCGCGACAACGGCTGGACGGTGATCGTCCTGAAGGTCGGCGCCTTCACCAACCCGGCACTCGACCGATGGCTGAGCCAGCTGTCAGCGGCGCTCCGGCCGAGGTACTCGAACCGTCGCTGGTGAAACGCCAACCGCCCGTCGACGAGCAACAACCCGCGGCTCGACCAACAACAACCCGCGGCTCGACCAACAACAACCCGCGGCTCGACCAACAACAACCCGCGGGTCGACCAACAACAACCCGAGGGTCGGCGAGCAACAACCCGAGGCTCGGCGGTCAGGCCTTGCGGAGCATGTCGGCGACGAGGAAAGCCATCTCGAGTGACTGGACGCGGTTGAGGCGAGGGTCGCAGACGGACTCGTAGCGGTGCGCCAGGTCGGCGTCGGTCAGCATCTCCCCGCCGCCGACGCACTCGGTGACGTTGTCGCCGGTCAGCTCGACGTGGAGGCCGCCGGGCCACGTGCCGAGTGCCCGGTGCACGTCGAAGAAGCCTTGGACCTCGTCGAGGACGTCGTCGAAGTTGCGGGTCTTGTAGCCCGAGGACGCCTCGAAGGTGTTCCCGTGCATCGGGTCGGTGATCCAGGCGACCTGCAGGCCTTCGGCGGTCACCTTCTCGATGATCGGCGGGAGTCCCTCGCGGATCTTTCCGGCGCCGAAGCGTGTGATGAAGGTCAGCCGACCGGGCTGGTTGGCGGGGTTGAGCTTCGCGGCCAGCGAGATCGCGTCGTCGGGCGACGTCGTCGGGCCGAGCTTCACGCCGATCGGGTTCTTGATGCGCGACAGGAGCTCGACGTGAGCGCCGTCGAGCTGGCGGGTGCGCTCGCCGATCCAGACGAAGTGCCCCGAGACGTCGTACGGCTGCTCGGTTCGCGAGTCGATGCGGGTGAGCGCGTGCTCGTACTCGAGGATCAGCGCCTCGTGTGAGGAGTGGAAGTCGACGGTGTGGAACTCGTCGGGGTCGGCGACGCCGATGGCGTGCATGAACGCCATGGCGCGGTCGATCTCACCGGCCAGCGCCTCATACTTCGTTGCGAAAGGCGAGCCCTTGACGAAGTCCTGGTTCCAGGTGTGCACCTGACGCAGGTCGGCGTAGCCGCCGGTGACGAACGCGCGGACGAGGTTGAGGGTGGCGGCCGACGCGTTGTAGACGTCGACCAGCCGCTGCGGGTCGGGCACACGGGCCTCAGGCGTGAAGTCGTAGCCGTTGACGGCGTCGCCGCGGTAGGCCGGCAGCGTCACGCCCTCACGGGTCTCGGTGTCCTTGGAGCGCGGCTTGGCATACTGCCCCGCCAGGCGACCGATCTTCACGACCGGCACGGAGGCGGCGTAGGTCAGCACGACCGCCATCTGCAGCAGCACCCGCAGCTTCGCGCGCACGTTGTCGGCCGTGAGTCCCGCCAGCGTCTCGGCGCAGTCGCCACCCTGGAGGATGAACGCCTCGCCGCGGCTCACCGCGGCGATTCGCTCGGTCAGGTCGTCGCACTCGCCGGCGAAGACGAGCGGCGGCATGGTGCGCAGCTTGTCGACCGCGGCCTGCACCGCCGCGCTGTCGGGGTAGGTCGGTTGCTGCGCAGCTCCCAGCGCGTGCAGGTCGGCCAGGCTGGGGATCTCAAGACTCACTGCATCAGGGTACGGCGGCGACCACCCCAGCGACGAACGCCCGCCAACAGGCGGATCAGCCCGGCTCGATGATGTGGAGGCGCTCGAGGAGCACGAGGAACGCGAAGGCGAAGTCGTTGGCCTTCGTCTGAGCACGGACGACATCCCAGTCGACCTGCTCGCGGACCGCCCGAGCAGCCGGGAGCACCTTGCCGAAGTCGCAGGCGTGCTCCTCCATCGCGTTGAGCTTGTCCGACATCAGCGTCGTCGCCGGCAGCACCGGCATCGCGACGGACTCCACCTCCAGCTCGTCCACCCCTTCGAAGTGCGCCCGCTCGACCGGGACGCCGGCGCTGCGGAAGAGGATGTCGACCATGCTGGGCGAGGGCCCCTCGCCCACGAAGACCTTGAAGAGCCAGTCCTCCGGTGGCTGCACGACCTGCAGTCCCTGCTCGGCCAGCCGAGACATCACCTGCGGCGCGTCGGCCTCAGCGACCATGAAGTCGACGTCGTGCTCCGGCTCGGGGCCGCCTCGAGCCCACAACGCATAGCCGCCCGTCAGCGCGAACGGGGCGTCGGCGCCCTTCAACGTGACGGCAACCAGCTTGAGCGCCTCGCGCAGATCGCGCTGCGCTTCGCGGAGGTGTTGGCCCGCCTGCGGCATTCCCCGCCATTACCCGGGTACCAGCGGCGCATGCGTGTCGTCACCTTCAACATCCTGAACGGACGCTCGCCGGACCGGCACGAAGTCGACATTCCGACGTTCGCAGCGGCGATCAAGAGCCTCGACGCCGACGTGCTCGCCCTGCAGGAGGTCGACCGGTGCCAGCCGCGGTCCGGCCAGAGCGACCTGACCGCCGTGGCCTGCGAAGCCACGGGGGCCGAGCATCACCAGTTCGTGGCCGCTCTGGCCGGCACCCCGGGCGCGACCTGGACCGCGGCGACGGGCGAGGAGCAGCCCGACAGCGCGGCGTACGGCATCGCGCTCCTCTCCCGCTACCCCGTCTCCGCATGGGAGACCATCCGGCTTCAGCCCGTGCCCGTGCCGGCGCCGGTCCGCCATCCAGGCAGCCGGCTGCCGTCACTGGTGCGAGACGAGCCCCGTGTGGCGGTCGCTGCCGTGGTGGAGACGCCGCTGGGGACGATGACGATCGCGAACACCCATCTGTCCTTCGTGCGGTGGTGGAACGGCCGCCAGCTGCGGCTGCTGATGCGCTCCCTCGCCCATCTCCCCCGCCCGCTGCTGCTGACCGGCGACCTCAACATGGGGCCCGACCGCGCGGCGATGCTGACGGGGCTGACCGGAGTGGCCGACCATCTGACGTTCCCGTGGGACGAGCCACGCGTGCAACTCGACCACATCATGGCCGACCCTCCCCTGAGGGCTCGCACGTCCGTACGCCGGCTGCCGGTGTCCGACCACGTCGCCCTCATCGCCGACCTGGAGGTCCGAAGCGCCTCCTGAGCGAACTGCTCAGCCGAAGAACACCTGGGCCTCGGCATACTCCTTCGGGCTGACGAGCTTGAGCTCGCCGGTCGCCTCGGCGAGCGGCACGCGGACGATCGAGGCGCCTCGCAGCGCCGTCATCACGCCGAAGTCGCCCTCCGCGACCGCGTCGACGGCATGCAGCCCGAGTCGGGTCGCGAGCCACCGGTCGAAGGCGGTGGGCGTGCCTCCGCGCTGGACGTGGCCGAGCACGACCGCGCGCGCCTCACAGCCGACGCGCTGCTCGATCTCGTGCGCAAGCCGGTCACCGATGCCACCGAGGCGGACGTGCCCGAACGCATCCAGCTCGCCGTCCTGCAGCGTCATGCCGGACCCGTCGCGCGGGACGGCCCCTTCCGCGACGACCAGGATCGGGGCGTAACGAGACTCGAAGCGGCTCTTGACGAGCGCACACACCTCGTCGATGTCGAAGGGCTGCTCGGGGATGAGCACGATGTTCGCGCCGCCGGCGATGCCGCTGTGCAGCGCGATCCAGCCGGCGTGGCGCCCCATGACCTCGACCACCAGCACCCGGTGGTGCGACTCGGCGGTCGTGTGCAGCCGGTCGATGGCCTCGGTGGCGATGTTGACGGCGGTGTCGAAGCCGAAGGTGAAGTCCGTGCCGGAGAGGTCGTTGTCGATGGTCTTGGGCACGCCGACCACCTGCACGCCGTCCTCAGCCAGTCGGGTCGCCACGCCGAGCGTGTCCTCGCCTCCGATCGCGACCAGCGCGTCGACCCCGTCGGCCCCGAGCTGCGCGCGGATCCGCTCGATGCCGTCGGGCAGCTTGAGCGGGTTGGTCCGGCTCGATCCCAGGATTGTGCCGCCGCGGGGCAGGATGCCGCGACACTGCTCGACGCCGAGCTCCATCGTCAGTCCCTCGAGCGGCCCCTTCCAGCCGTCGCGGTAGCCGACGAACTCGAAGCCGTGCTCCCGCACGCCCTTGCGCACGACGGCCCGGATGACGGCGTTGAGCCCCGGACAGTCACCGCCACCGGTCAGCACTCCTACGCGCATGAAGACCTCCTCTTGGATCGTTCACGAGACGTTGGTCACACCCTGTCATGACGCCCAAGCGGCTGGCGAGGGCCACGCCGGGTGTCGCCGGATCCCACTACTCTGCGGAACATGACGTTCTCGATCGTGGCCCGATCCGCCGATGGTGAGTCATGGGGCGTCGCCGTCGCCTCCAAGTTCCTGGCCGTCGGCTCGGCTGTCCCCGCCGCGGTGGCCGGTGTCGGCGCCATCGCCACGCAAGCGAGCGCCAACGTCGCCTACAAGGGCCTGGCGCTCTCCCACCTCGACGACGGCGCCACCGCCGCCGTGGCTCTGCAGCGGCTGCTTGAGGAGGACGAGGGGCGCGACCACCGCCAGGTCGGCATCGTCGACGTCGACGGCAACGCCGCCTCGCACACCGGACCGGCCTGCCTCGACTGGGCCGGCTCGCTGACCGGGGACGGCTACGCGATCCAGGGCAACATCCTCGCCGGCTCCGAGGTCATCGAGGCCATGGAGGCCGCGTGGCTCGCGTCCGACCCGGGGGCACCGCTCGCGCGTCGACTGCTGGCCGCCCTGAGCGCCGGCGACGAGGCCGGCGGGGACAGACGCGGCCGACAGAGCGCGGCGATCCTCGTCGTGCGCGAGGGCGCGGGCTACGACGGCGGCGACGACATCGCGGTCGACCTGCGCGTCGACGATCACGAGACGCCGATCCCCGAGCTCCTGCGGTTGCTCGACCTCAACGACCTCTACCTGACGGCCTCCACCGAGGAGGAGAAGGTGCCCGTCACCGCCGAGCTCGACGAGGAGCTGCAGGCCTTCGCCCGGGCCCAGGGGGCTCCCGACTTCCACGCGTGGGTAGGCGCTGAGAACTACGAGATGCGGGTCGCCGACGACCTCTCCTGGATCGACGAGCGGATCCTGGCGATCGTCCGGGGCTCATGAGCGTCCTCGCGATCGACGCCGGCACCACCGGCGTCACCGCCCTGGTCGTGACACCTGAGGGGAGGGTCGTCGCCCGCGGCTACCAGGAGTTCCCGCAGCACTTCCCGCGTCCCGGCTGGGTCGAGCACTCGCCCGAGGAGATCTGGGCGGCCACCCTGTCGGCGACGCAACAGGCGGTGGCGGCGTACGACGGCTCGCTCACCGCGCTCGGCATCACCAACCAGCGCGAGACCGTGCTCCTGTGGGACCGCGAGACACTCGGCTCACCCCGTCGCGCGATCGTCTGGCAGGACCGGCGCACGGCGCCGATCTGCGACCGGCTCCGGGAGGCGGGTCACGAGGAGCGGGTCACCGATGTGACGGGGCTCCGCCTGGACCCCTACTTCTCCGCGACGAAGCTCGCCTGGATCGCCGAGCACGAGCCCCACACGTGGTCGCTGGTGGAGACCGGGCGCTATGCGGTCGGCACCGTCGAGTCCTATCTCGTCGCTCGGATGACCCGCGGCATCTGGCACGTCAGCGACGTCTCCAACGCCTGCCGCACGCTTCTCTTCGACCTCGCCGCCGGGGACTGGTCCGATGAGATGTGCGAGCTGTTCGGCGTGCCGCGCGATGCCCTCCCCGAGCTGGTGCCCAACTGGGGTGCCCCCATGGTCACCGACCCACGCACCTTCCTGGGTCTGGAGCTGCCGATCGCCGGTCTCGCCGGCGACCAGCAGTCGGCGCTCTTCGGCCAGACCTGCTTCGACGTGGGCGACGCGAAGTGCACCTACGGCACCGGGTCGTTCGTCCTCACCAACACCGGCTCGACCATCGAGCGCTCCGACGCCGGCCTGCTCTCCACCGCGGCCTGGCGCTCCCCGGACGGCGAGCTGACCTACGCCCTCGAGGGCGCGATCTTCGTGACCGGAGCCGCCGTGCAGTGGCTGCGGGACGGGCTTCAGATCGTCGGATCCGCGGCAGAGACCGACGCGATCGCCAGCACGGTGCCTGACAGCGGCGACGTCGTCTTCGTGCCCGCGCTGACCGGCCTCGGCGCGCCCTACTGGGACCCACACGCCCGCGGCACGATCGTCGGCATCACCCGCGGCACGACGCGCGGCCACCTCGTGCGCGCCACGCTCGAGGCGATCACGTTCGAGGTGCGCGACGTGCTGGAGACGATGCCGGAGCTGGCCTGTCTCCGCGTGGACGGAGGGGCCTCGGCCAACGACCTGCTCTGCCAGCTGCAGGCAGACCAGCTCGGGGTCACGGTGACCCGGCCGGCTCAGGTCGAGACGACCGGCCTCGGGGCGGCGTTCCTGGCCGGTCTGGGCACCGGCGTCTGGTCGTCCACCGACGACCTCCGCGAGACCTGGTCGATCGACCGCGAGTTCAGCCCGGTCGCCTCACGAGAGACCGCCGACGCGTCGTATGCCCGATGGAAGGACGCCGTCGAGCGGTCGAAGGGGTGGGCCCGCGGGTAGTTGCATCGGCGGGGTAATTCGGGACGCTTCCGACCATGACCGACGAGTAGACCGTGGGAAACGTCCCGAACTAGCCCGTCGACCCACCCTCCAGGCGGGCGACCCGGGCCTGGGCGTCGGCGAGCCGGGCGGCCGCAGCGTCGCGGTTCTCCTCGGCGTCGGTGAGCTCGTCGTCGACCTCCTCGGCACGCTCCTCGAGGTCGGCGACGCGACGCCGGGCCTCCTCCAGCTCGGCCTCCACCTGCAACGCGCGTGCTTCCAGCGCCTTGACCTGCTTCTGGGCCTCGTCGTGCTCGCGCCGCGCGTCGGCCAGGGTCTCGCGCGCCTCCTCGAGCTCCTCCTCGCGGCGCCGCCGGTCCTCCTCGTCGGGGTCCGGACCGGGCACGACCCGCAGCTCGCGTGAGACCGGCGCCGCCTCGAACCCCAGCGCCTCCGGCACCGCAACCGCTGCCGCAGCGTCGACGGCGTCGACCCCCGTGGCAGCAAGCGGCACGACGAGCAAGCCACTTCGGACGGCGGCCGCCGCCCCCGCATCGAGCATGGCAGCGGTCAGGGTGGCCTCGACCTGGTCGGCGACGGCGTCGGTGACCTTGACCCCACGCTCGCGCGCGACCGCTCGCGCGCGAGTGGTCACCGCGGCCGTGAGCTGGCGACGCTGCTTCGTGAGCTCGCGCAGCTGCGCGGCATCCATGCCCGCGGCGGCGTTGCGAAGCGCCTCGCCCACCGCGAGCACCTGCTCGACCTGTTCGGTCTCGTGTCGCACCAGCAGGTTCACCACCCATGCGGACAGGACGGGCTTGCGCAGTGCCTTCACGCTCGCCTTCTCCCCGGCGTCCTTCAGCTCCTTGGCCCGCGCATCTCTGGCCGGCGTGAACGCCGCCAGCGGCAGGGCATAGAGCTCGTCAGCCAGCGCGAGGAGGTCGGTCATCGGACCAGCCACTCCTCGTGGGCGGCGAGCATGCGTCGGTGCAGTTCCTCGAGGGCCTCGTCCTCGACACCGACCAGCGAGACCCCGAGGCCGACGATCGCCGCTCGCCAGTCGGCATACGCCCGAAGGTCTCGAGCGAAGGAAGCGTGGCCCGTGCGGAAGTGCCGGATGCCGCGGATGGTGTCGGCTCCGCGGTCGTCTCGCCGTTGCACGACGAGGAGCCGGGTGAATGCGCCCTGCGGCGGCGTCGAGAGCCGCGCGTGGTTGTCGTCGACGACGGCCTGGGTGACGCCGGCCGGGCCGACGACGCTGCCGATGAAGCTGCTGGCCGGGTCGTGGTGGAACGTCCAGCCCCGCTCGGAGAGGCGGGCGATGCGATAGACGTAGCGCCCTTGCCGGTGCACGCCCTCGACCAACGGCAGGGGGTCACGGAAGGCGTCGCCGTACCCGAGGTCGGGCCACCAACGGCCGCCCGGGTTCTCCGCCGTGGGCAGGCCGCTGACGACGAGCACCAGATGGTCGACCTCGCCCGACGAGCCGAGCTCCTCGAGCATCGCGGCCGGGTGCCGCTCCACAGTGAAGCCGAGCTCGCTCAGCACCAGCTCGACGGCACCGTTGTGGTGGAAGCAGTAGCCGGCGTTGCCGCCTCGTCCGATCCGTTCGAGCGTCTCGGCGGGATCTGCCGACGGTGGTGCGACGCCCGTGATGGGACTGAGCATGATGGCGAGGTTCTCGTAGGGCACCGCGTCCAGATGGCGATGATGGAGCTCGACCAGCGTCTCCAGCGTCGGAGCCGGGCGGTCTCGAAACCCGACGCGAGCCAGGTAGCTGTCAACGCTCATCGCACATACCGCCCACGCCGGTGGAACAGCGGCTCCTCGTCGTCACCGACGACGAGCTCTTCGATGACGCCGGTGACCTCGAGGGACCACCCGACCGGCCGAGCCGACTCGATCCGCACACCCGTCCACGTGGCGGCATCCGAGAGCCGCGGACCCCACGGCGTCTCCTCGAACGCGGCCATCCGGAACGGACCGCCTGGAGCGGGCGCCGTCCCCGCGAACGCCTCGGCGAGGTCACGATGCGGCCACGTGAGGAGCTGGACGACGCAGGTCTGGGTCTCCTCGAGCGCCTCCGCCAGGTCGCTGTCCGGGTCGATCAGCGCGACCAGACGAGCGGGCTCACCGGGGGCGACCAGGAACGAGGAGACAGTCAACCCGGCCCGGTCACCCTCAGCACCCGCCGTCCACAGCGACACCGTCCCCCCGAGCCGTCCGCGCAGCCGCCGGACCGGATCGTCCGGCGTGGGGAACGGATGGGTGTCGTGGATGGTCAAGCCGCGGGCTTGTCGTGCGCCTCGACGGCCTGCTGCTTGGCGAGCTCCTTGGCGCGGTTGGCGTACATGTCGACGTACTCCTGGCCGGAGAGCTTCATGATCTCGTACATGATCTCGTCGGTGATCGACCGCAGGATGTAGCGGTCGTTCTCCAGGCCCTCGTAGCGCGAGAAGTCGAGCGGCTTGCCGAAGCGGACCGTCGGCTGCGCGAAGCGGCCGAAGGCCTTGCCCGGCGGCGCCACCTCGTCGGTCTTGATCACCGCGACGGGGATGACAGGCGCCTTGGTGATGAGGGCGAGACGGGCGACGCCCGTCTTGCCGCGGTAGAGGCGACCGTCGTGGGAGCGAGTGCCCTCGGGGTAGATCCCGAACAGCTCGCCCTCCGCCAGCACCTTCTGCGCCGCCAGCAGTGCACCCTCGGCCGCATCGGCGCCGGAGCGGTCGATCGGGACGTTGCCGGTGCCGGAGAAGAACGTCTTCTTGAACCAACCCTTCAGGCCGGGCTCGGTGAAGTACTCCGCCTTCGCCACGAAGCGCACCATGCGCGGCAGGCCGAGCGGCATGAACAGCCAGTCGGCGTAGGAGAGGTGGTTGCCGGCGAGGATCGCCGGACCCTCGGCAGGGACGTTCTCGGCGCCCTCCACGCGGGGCCGGAAGACCAGTTTCAGCCATGGGCCGATGGCCACCCACTTGAGCACCGAGTAGAACAGCCGCACGAACACCCTCGAATCCTTGCAGAATGCACCTGTGACC